>JBDGRL010000007.1:0-12263 GCA_042218065.1 Candidatus Magasanikiibacteriota bacterium
ATTAAACCTAGCACCAAAGATGCTGCAAATAAAATCTCCCCCCACAAACCTTGCCTAAACAACCAGAACATAAAAAAGAATGGAGCAGCAAATAAAATCAAAACTAATAACAACCACCAAAAATAAACTAGTCCATACTTTCTTACCACATATATCAACTCTTCATCATCTTTTAATGGTATATCGTTAAACATAATTTATAACTGACGAATTTTTTCTCTTACAACTTCGCGATCATCCCAATCAATCATTTCACCATTCTGCATAATACCCTGCTCACAACCTTTTCCAGTAATAATTACTAGATCACCCTTTTCAGCTAAGCTAACTGCTTTTTCAATCGCCTCTTCTCTACTCATGATCTTATAAATATTTTCCTGTGATATTTGGTCATTTACTTCTGCACCCTTTGCTACCTGATTTATTATTTCCATTGGATCTTCATAATATGGATCTTCATTGGTTGCTATTACTATATCCGCATTTTCAGCAGCTATATTACCTATCGGACCACGGCGAGATTTATCTCTTCCACCTCCTGCTGAACCACACACATGTATTATTTTATTTGTATCGATTACTTCTATAGTTTCATACATTGATTTCAATGCTTTCGGCTCAAAAGCATAATCTACTAAGACCTTAAAGCCTTCAGCTTCAGCTTCTGAAATAAACTCCAAACGTCCAGGTGGTGGTTCTAAATCTGCAACTGCTTCTTTTAATGTTAGGTTAGGCTGGATCTGTTTTACTACTGAGATTGCAGCTAATATATTCCAAATATTATATTTTCCCATAATTGAAGTTGAATAAGTCTCTCCGTCTATTTTAAAACTCAAACCATTTTTGTCCATATTTTCTTCAGAACTTATAATCTCATAATCCACTTCTTTGTTATTTTTCAAATAATTCTGTTTATCACTTCTAGCAAAAACACACTTTTTATCGAAATCAATCTTGATAGCATCTTGCATGTGCTCATTATTCGCATTTAGTACACAAGTCTTAGGTATTTTTTCAGGCTGCTGCTCTTTTTTTGGTCTTTCTTGTATCTCAATCTTATCCTTTTCTTTATTCCAAAATTTATCCCTACAGCTGCTAATATATCGAAGGATATTAAGTTTGCACTCTTTATAATTTTCAAATCCTCCGTGAGCTTCTAAATGCTCAGGATAAAGATTAGTAAATATTGCAAAATCATAATTAATAAACTTGTGCCTGTGCTGAAGGGCACCTTCGGATGTAGTCTCAATTATAGCTATATCACAGTCTTTATTTTTCATCTTTCTTAAATACTTGTGAATCTGACCCTTGCCCAGCATTGTCATTTTGCGATCATTCAACTTGCTTTCACCCTTAATATAAAAATCTGCAGTAGAGAGAGAACCTACATCATATCCGACATATTCCAACAATTGTCTTAAAAAATGTATAGTAGAAGATTTTCCACTAGTTCCCGTCACCCCGATTATCAGCATTTCTTCTGAAGGATGATTGTATCTTACCGATCCATACCAAGCATTAAAATAATGCCAAGTATTGATTATAAAATCAGGAGTTATTATTTTTATAAATCGCTTCATAATAATTCTTTTAATTTCTTTTGTCTCTCCCTCAAACAGCTAAAAAACTAGACACCTCTCTATTAAAATTTTAGAGGGTTTTTTGTTTCCATTTATTATGATATAATCTAGTTGATTTAGCTTGACAAGCAGCTAAAAATAGTATATCATAGGTGTTGTTAAATTTCACACTTGGCCTGGTAGCTCAATCGGTAGAGCAGCAGCCTTTTAAGCTGAAGGTCGTGGGTTCGATTCCCACCCGGGCCACAACCTGCAGACTCTTTTAAGGATTCTGAGATGAAAACTAGATTTTGCAATCTTTATCTCAATATTTTTTAATATGGATGAAAATAATAAATACAAATTACGAACAGCAGAGCAAAGAGATTGGTTGTTTTTATTTTGTGTATCCAAGTTAGCAATGCTGCCAGTAAGGAAAGCTAGAAATCCTGATTTAGAAATAAACTTAAAAGAAGAGTTTGATGAGTATTATGAAAAATTTGATTTAGAAGATATGCAAATAATTGAGTCTAACGGGACGGATGTGGGTAGACTAAGAATAGAAAGATCACCAGATCAAATATATGTATGGGGGGTCCAAATATTGCCCTGGTTTCAGGGTAAAGATATAGGGACTGCAATTTTTAAAGACTTAATTGAAGAGTCTAATAATTCAAATACCCCTATTAAACTTAAGGTGGATAAAGCAAACGATCGTGCGATAAGTTTTTATAAAAAGTTTGGTTTTATTCAGGATGAAGATAAAGAAAAGCATTTAATTATGAAATATAACTCTAAATAAATATTATTTATTAAATCAGGTGGACTTTTTTTATTTCACTGATATAATAAAACTATAAAATAACCATAATTTTATGAGTCCCGAATCCGAATACAAATACCCAAAACCCGAAGATGACAAAGAAGGATATGAGGACTGGTATGATCAAAGAAGCATTGAGATAAAATGTTTTACTGAAGATGAAGCAAAAAAGGAGAAAAATGAACCTAGAAAAGAAAAAGGTGAAGGTAAGCCCAAAAAAGAAGAAACTAAAACAGATATAGGTAAAGTAGCTGCTCTAAATTACTATGGTGGAGACTCCTCAAAATATTCTGAGTTCTATGCGGGAGAAAGAGAAAATCATGATAGCTTAGCTGTGTTTGAAGATGAAAAATATGTTTACATGACAGTTATAGATGGCATGGGCGGGCATGAGAATGCTGAACAATTTTCAAAAAAATTAACTGAAGAATTAAAAGAAAAGCTGCAGTCTGAAAAAGATTTCAATTTTAGCCTAGAAGATGTCTATGCAGAAACCCAAAAAGAGATGGGCGATTTCTCATCTGATAAAGCTGGAGCTGTAGCTACAACTGTCATGATAGACAAAGAAACCAAAAATGCAGAAATCATAAACCTGGGAGATTCAAGAGGTGCAGTAATTGGGCAAGATGGGTCTGTAAAAGCTGCTAGTGAAATACAGACTACAGCCGCAACTTATTTTAAACAAAGGAATGATCGAGATAATTTCAATGCATTCACTAGTGAATTCTTTGATTTTCTTTCCGAAGTGCCTTTAACTAATGACAGAGTTAAAGAAAGTTTTATGAGCTCTGGAGGGACGATGAATATCAACCCGGACATATCTCGTGTTGAAGTTGGAGAAAACGACTTTATTATATTAGGCTCAGATGGAATTATAAACGAAGCTTTGACTATAAATGAAGTTGCTAAAGAGGTAAAAGAAAACCCCGATCAGTCTGCAGCTGAACTAAGAGAAGCCCTATATGACAAAATGAGAGACAAATTAGATAAAGCTAACAAAGATGGTGTTGAAACAATCACCACAATAGATGAAAACGGCGAACCGATGGAAATATCTTCTTTGTGGGCAAGAAAGGCTGATAATATGTCTTTAATAGTAGCGAAAATAGATTAAAGCTCGTTTAATATCTCCTTAATTTTATCTCTCTTAGTAATTTTAAGTGTTTTTTTATTTTCAAACTTATCCCCAGATAACAACTTTTCAATACTTTTTTTGAAATCTTTTTCTTTAAGATCTAAAAAATTATCAGATTGACAAAACACTTCTGCATTTTTTTCTTGATGTCCTTCTTTTGGCACTAAAATTGCAGGAATTTCTAAAGCTGACAACTCAGTCAAAGTAGAAAAACCAGCGCGGCAAACTACAATGTCAGTAATTTTGTAAGCATGCTTTATCTCATCACCCAGAAACTTAAAAACATGATAATTTTTATATTGTTGCTCTTTTTGAAAAGCTTTCTTACTATCTCTTTTTGGCCCCACTATATGAATAATTTCAAAATCATCGAGGCTATTTAAAGAGCCCAAAATTAAATCATTTATTTCCTCTGCTCCCGTACCTCCACCTAAAGCAAATATTACGGGCTTTTCCGATTCTATATTAAATATATCTTTAGCCCTCTCTTCCCTACCTTGGTAAATCTCTTCTCGAACCGGGTTACCTATACATTCCGTTGAACTAGAAAAATTTTTCACACTATCTTCTAAGCTGACAGTAACTTTATCTGCAAATCTAGCCATAATCTTGTTAGATAATCCAGGTTTTACATCTTGTTGATGAACCCAAGTTGGCACTCCTAAAATCCAAGCTGCCAAATGTACGGGTATAGACACAAAACTACCTGCCGTTACACACACATCAGGTTTTTCTTTGCTTAAAATATACAAAGACTGTATTAATCCGATAATTACCTTAAACGGGTCTAAGAAATTTTTAAAAGAAAAATATCTTCTAATTTTGCCAGAAAATATCTGGTAGAATCTTATATCTCCTTCTTCAATAATATTTTTTTCTGGACCAAATCTAGTACCAATCCAAATAAAATTATATTCATCCTGCACCACCTCTTGTATTGCCAGTAGTGGCGAAACTGAACCTAAAGTGCCGCCACCTGAAAATAATACTTTCATGTTTGTTTTTGATATTTACTTATATTCAAAATTATACCTACACCTGCTAAAGCAGAAATCAGTGCAGTACCTCCATGGCTTATAAATGGTAGTGGTACCCCAGTCAGAGGTAACAAGCCCACCATTGCTCCAATATTTATGAAAGTTTGGGTTGCCAACCATATTATGATTCCACTAACAACTAACCTGGAAAATTTATCCGGAGCTTTACGCGCTATCTTTAAGCCTCTAATAAATAACACAAGAAAAGCTACAACTAACAATGATGAAATAACCAGCCCCATTTCTTCAGCTATAATGGCAAAAATGCTGTCTGACTGAACCTCTGGCAAGTATTGAAATTTTTGACGAGACTTCCCTAAACCTTTACCTAAAACCCCACCGGAACCGATAGCTAAAAACGCCTGATTGATCTGGTAACCAGCCCCCTTTGGATCTAACTCTGGATGTAAAAAAGTAGTTAACCTCTGAGTCCTATAAGGTGATATAGACACCATTATTACAAACATTATTAAAGCTGAACCTAAAAGAAGCCCCATATGAGACCACTTTGCTTTAGCTAAAAACAGCATACCAAACACTATAGCAAACATAATCATCGCTGTGCCCAGATCTGGCTGTAGTGCTATCAATACTATAGGCGCTATACCAAAAAGTAAAGCAGGTAAAAACCCTTGTTTAAAATCACTTATTTTCTCTTTAAGCTCGGATAAATAATAAGCCAAGAAAATTACCAAACCCAGTTTAGCAAACTCCGATGGCTGTAGAGAAAAACCACCAACTGAGATCCAACTCCTTGAACCAGTTCCAAAACTAGCTCCCATGCCCGGAATAAAAACCACACCTAAACCAACAAGTAAACCAATAAATATCACCCAAGCTAACTTTTTCAAATATTTATATTTTAAATTAACAAAAACAACCAAACTGAAAATACCGGGTAAAACACCAAACATCAACTGATTTTTAATAAAGAAGTATTTATCAGAAAATTCACGATGTCCCACGGGAGCACTTGCTGAAGTTAACATTATCAAGCCGAAAATAAGAATTAATAATACTAAGCTCAAGAATACATAGTCAGATCTTACTTTGCTCATCTCATATATTTAAGAAAACTAGTAAATATGCACTTATAAATAGAAAAATCTGGCATATAACCGAAATAAAATTTAAAAAATAAGAAATGAATCTATCCTTATGAAAAGTAACCCAACCAATTATCGAATTAACTAAAATGATTAAAAAACCAATTAAAGGGAGTTTAAAAACCTTCCACCAAGGACCAATTAAATCAACGCCAAAAAGTATATTGTAATGTAAAAAAATAGGCTTTTCTTGCGGGGAGATATACCATGCTAACCAACCCCAAACAAGTACATTAACAGCTAAACCTAAGCCTAACAATACCCTATTTGGGAGATTATTTATGTATAATTTTAATGGATAGAGTTGTTTTTTCATACTTTGAAGTATAGAAAAATTCCTCCCTGTTGACAAGAGTTATATCTTTTATTATACTTATATTGCTAATAAATAATAACCAAGTATGGCAGAGAAAAAAGCGATAGGAGCAGCAGGAGCCAATAAGGACTCCAATGCACAATATAGAGGCCTCAAAGTAGGTGACCAAGAGACAGTCAATGCTGGAGAGATTTTAGTAAGGCAACTGGGTACTAAAATTCACCCAGGAGATAATGTAGGAAAAGGAAAAGATGATACTTTATATGCTGAAACAAAAGGTGTAGTTAAGTTCTTCTCAAAAGAGAAGGAGAAATTTGATGGTTCGCTAAAGAAAACTAATTTTGTAAAAGTAGTCCCCCAAACTTAGCCTCTATAATTTAAAACTTATTCAAATCTTACGGCTCTAACCGAGCCGTGTTTTTTTATTCTTAGATTGTTATAATGAATATTAACTATGCAAAATATACTATCTATTACACTCAAAAGTACTATAGCCCAACTTATCAGCATCACCGGCGTATTTTTTCTATTTGGCTATTTACTTTATTTTTTACAAAAAAGAATTAATAAAAACTACATAAAAGTATTTGGATGGAACAGCCTACTACTAACTGCCTGGATCGGGACTCCTATACATGAATTTGGCCACTTATTGTTTGCTCTGATATTTAACTACAAAATAAAAAATGTAAATCTTTTTACCCCAAATAAAAAAACAGGTCGGATGGGACATGTGAAATATGGCTACAAAAAAGGCAGTATATTGCATAGATTAGGCAAATTCTTTGTGGGTTCAGGTCCTTTGTTTTTTGGTACAGTAGTGGTCGTAATTTTAATGTATTACTTAGTCCCCAATGGGGTTGAAATATTAACTCTACTCAACAAAAACATTAACTTAGAATTTACCTCGCAAATACAAGAAATACTATGGAGCTTATTAACGGTAAGCAACTTTTATAATTATCAGTTCTGGATATTTTTGTATCTAGCACTCTCCATAGTTACCCACATGGCGCCCAGTAAAAGAGATATGTCTCAGATGTGGTCGGGGTTTTTTTGGTTTGGTCTAATTTTATTTGCTTTAAATCTTATTGCTCTATCGATCTTTGGAGTTGAGTTGAACCAATATTTTGTCTCTTTAAAATATTACTTAGCTGTACTTACTTCATTTTTTATCTTTGCTGTAGTATTGGCCAGCTTACATCTGCTAATTACAGAAATTATATTAAGATTTTATAATTTTTTTAAGAAATACAAATAACAATTTATGTTTCTTTTGAGAATAAGAGAAGCTTTATACTAAAATGGCTAATTTAAATCTGATCGATCTTCTTTGCCATTATAAAGTCATTTTCAGTTAAGCCTCCGACTGCATGGGTCCACAGCTCAACCACCACTTCATTATAGTTTCTTATATGTATGTCTGGATGATGCCCCTCTTCTTCGGCTAAATCACCTACCTCATTCACAAATTCCAAAGCCTCTTCAAAATCAGTAAAATCAAACTCTCTAAATATTTTTTTATCTTTCCTTAGGTGCCAATCAGGATTCACTTCGTCAATAAAATCCTGAATTTCTTCCTCCTCCATTGGTTCCCCTCCTTCCTCACAGGGTGTACAAGATTTTGATTCTAGATCCATATGATTTTGGTTAATTTATTATTTAAACTTACTTAAACATTGTTTTAGCCCTTCATTTTTTATCCAACTACAATCACCTTGATCATTTTTAGCACAAACAGCTGTACGATAACATTGATGTTCAGGCTTATATTGACACGTTGAGACCTTTCCTTTGTCTGCACAAATCTGATTACTGCAACCAGAAATTACACAACCATCTTTTGATATACCTTTACTAATATTTCCATCCTTTTTAGTTCCAGCCTGTTCTAACCGAAATTTATATGACTTTGAAGCTTCATTTTTCTCTAGCCCAGATGGATTCGATTTTTTAAACTTCAACCTAACTTCCGAACCGTCAAACTCTCTTAAATCAACCGTAGCAGAAAAAGGTACAGTAGAGGTTGTCATCCAATCAGATTGAGCTTCTACTACAGAAGTTGCAATCTTGTCTCCTGTTTTTGTATTATAGGCTTCTACGGAAAAACTACCCTCAAAAAACCATGTACCTGGCGCCTCTCCTTTGATTGTAAATATCTTTGGAACTAAAGAGTTCGGTTCTAAGTTAGATAAGCTAAATTTAGTTTCATTGGAGTCATCATCCTCTTGACCAACTTTATCATTACCGTTTTCACTTTGATTAATCCTAGTAACTTTGTAAACAACACCTGCTTTATCATCAGTTATATACATCATTCCTCCCGGTAGGGCCTCCACATCAACTGGTCTACCGTAGGAGCTGTTGTCTTCCGCTAACCAACCTGAGATAAAGTCCTCTCTGCCCTCAAAGTTTCCTTGTGCATTTAGTTTGATTCTTTTAATTTTATATCCTACTGGAGTCGAACGGTTCCAAGATCCATGATAAGCAACCAACATGTCATACCAATACTTTTCCGGCCAACCCTCTTCCGGAACAAAATCAAAACCCAGAGGAGCTACATGAGCTTGAAGATTTATATATGAAGGCTCTTTATCTTCACAAGGGTTTTCTTCATTTGGACGACCGTCAAATTTCGTATCATATGTATTGTCGCCATAACACACGGGCCAACCATAATCTTTACCCTTTTTAACTATATTTATCTCATCCGGAGGCAGATTATCTCCTAGATGGTCTCTACCCATTTCGGTTGCCCACATACTGCCGTCTACATAGCTCCACCCGAAAAATACAGCATTTCTCAGCCCAGTAGCATACGGCTCTAGCTCTCCTGTTTCAGTATTTACTATCTGAATAGTTCCATGCTTTTTATTCTCTTCAAAGCAAACATCACAAGTAGACCCTATAGATACATATAAATTATTATCGGGACCAAAAGAAAGACTTCTAGTGTAATGACGACCTCCTTCAGGCAAATCTGCCACTTTTTCAAGCGTATTCCCGCCAGAATATACTCTTACTTTAGAAATTTTATCTTCTTCAGCGAAATACAAGGTAAAATCCTCTTGAGGGTGAAAAACTATCCCGTGAGGATTATTTAAATCTTCAAAAACATCTATCACATTTTTAACACCATTTTTCCCTAGCTCAATCAAAGTAATTGCCCCTCTGTCTGTCCTACTTACCCAAAGATTACCTCTAGGACCTACCTCAATATCTCTAGCTTCAGGTACTTTATTAGTTAAAACCTCAATCTTGAAACCACTTGGAACAGATAGTGGTATATTTGTCTCGTTTATTCCTTTTTCATTTTTTTGTTCAGACTCTTTTTTCTTTTTGTTTTGATCTTTAGAGCTCTCATCTTCTTGATTAGTTTCGTCTGGTTTTTGTTCATCTCCCTTTGGGTTAGAAGTCTGATCTTGGTCTTTATTTTTTACCTGTTTAGGGACATCAGTAATTGCCGGTTTTAACCCAGGGTAATACTCGAGATATATAAATGATCCTAAACCTAACACCAACAACAAAAGTATTATCACTACCGCTGTTATGTGGTTATTTTCTTGCATGTTTTAATTTATGAATAAGAACTTATTTATCCTCCCTGATGATCTCTTATAGCGGAAATTACCTTTGATTCTCCTGTAAGTTCTTCTATAAATAGTATTTGTTCCCTATTTATCTTCATCATATCCCTAGGTCCATGAATCTCATTTCCTAGCTTATTTAGAGTAACATCAGATTTAGTTATTTCTTCTCCTTTTTTCTGTCCCTGCAAAGGCTTACTAAACTGAAGATAATAAATATTTTCTAATACAATCCAGTCATCTTTATTCTCTGTGATTTTGCCAAAATAAACCTGGTCATTAGATAAAAATACTGCTTGATAATTTTCTTTAACCAAAAATGACTTACTTTGAGTGTAGAAGTAAAAAATACTCCCACCTGCTAATATCAACAATATTGCTACAGTAATTATAACGGAAGTTTTAGTTTTGTCATCTTGGTTAAAGAAGGTCATACTTGGCTTATTTATAGGCTTTTTAATTATTACTGGAATTATTTCCCAGTATTACGATAATATCTGCTGTACTGGTTGCTTCTCCTTGTGGTAGATCTTTAGTAACTTCAGCTCGCAATGCCTTAGATAGTCCTTCTACTGATCTACTGGATTGGTTTATAATTAAATTATTTTTATAGCTGGTTGTGGCAGCTTTTCCTATTTTTGTAACCTTCAGCCCATTTTTTGAATCAAGTTTTGTTGCCAAAGAACTAGCTACGTTTGGTTTTTTTGTTCCATTTCTAATATCAAGAGTTAAGGGTTTAACATCTGAAGCAGTTCTTTGTTTATCTGGGTTTTGGTTGCCGGCTGTATTATTTCCTTGCTTTAGTACAACAGATTTCACATCAACAATTTTATCAGCAGAAGGGCGATACAAGATTGCTTTCGAGTTATAAATTAATAGCTTATCTCCTTTTTCTACAGAGTTGAAAAAATCACCTCTCTTTTTCATCTCTTCAGGATTCATAATAGTTGCTATCTGAGGCTCATTTTTCGGCAACAACATGTGTTTCTCCACTTTTTTGATTAACTTCTGTTTTTCTTTCGACTCCATATCCCCTCTCTTCTGTAGAGATTGTAGCTGCTTTACTTTAGTCTTAGTCTGCTTGTATTGTATAAAGATCCAGATGAATCCCGCCACTGATAAAACAAAAAGCAATGTCACCACCACGATAAGGATCTTTTGAAGTGTATTGCCTTGTTTCTTACTGCTGGCCATTTAATTGATTGTTATTTTATGAATTATTTTTTGTAGTTGATGTGCTCGAATCTGTGTTCTTCTTATCGTTTGTATTGTCAATATTAGTGTCGGTACCTTCTTCTGTCAAGTTTGAAACATTCTCCTCATCATTCGAGTCTTTTTTATTTTCGCTAGTATTTTGTGTTTCTTGTTTTGAGGTTGAGTCGTTGCTATCTTTGTTTTTACTTCCGTTATTTTTCTTATCACTATCTGCAGTTGAGTTACTTTCTGAATTAGAACTAGATTTTTCTTGTGTGTTTGTTTTTTGTGTGGAAGTATTTGAAGAAGTATTTTCTTCATTGTCATTTTTATCAGAAGTACTTACATTTTCATTTTTTGTTTTTTGAGTAGAAGTGGAATTTTGGTCTAGCTGGTCATTTGTGCTCTTCTTATCTGTAGTTGTTGTCGTAATGCTCTTCTCAGAAGTAGTTGCTGAGGTGGCTTCGTCTTCTTTTGTAGTTTTGTCTTCTTTTAGAGAGGAAGTCGATGTACCAGCGGTACTCGAGCTAGTTGAGCCAGAACCAGAGTCTAACTTATCTGTAGAACTTACGTTCTCAGTAGTAGAAGTACTTGAACTATCTTTTTGTGGCTCCGAAGAGTTTGTTGCAGAGTCTGAAGAAGAGCTATCTCCGGAATCAGTGTAAGTACAACTGCCATCACTTATTGTAGCATCTGGGTCATAATTATCTGCTTTTATATCAACACATCCGAGTATCTTACAGCTTCCATCATTTTTAGTAGCATTTGGATCATAGTTTTCTGCCTCAGGTTTTGTACAACCTTTTATCTCTTCAACATTTACCTCTATATCTTTAGTATCACCATCACTAAAGAAGATTTTGCTGTTTGAACCTGCAGCAAATGAGTGCCAGTTAAACTTAATATCACGCTCATATCTATCATCTAAGACTATGTCAAACTTTGCTGTCGAGATATCTTTTACTGAATAATCAAGGTTTTCTTTAACTTTTCCGACCTGATTAGCAGTCACAATTGGTTGACTTTGATACTTGTTTTTAAACTTCACAGTTACTTTTTTGTAGCCTCTTTTTACTACAGCCTGCCCCACTGAATCTCGACTAAATGTAGTATGACCCTCAAGCTTTACATTCTTATAATCTGAGGAAGTAGAAACTTCTAACTCACCGGAGCTGACATTGCCAGATGGATTTCCTTGTATAGCATTACCTGTAGATAAACCATCAATTTGCTGTTGCTGTTCTTGCATTGCTTCAATCAATACCGCTGTGAGGTTTCCATAATTCAAAGACATATATTCACCTCCGGACTGTACTGCTTCTGGAATTACTTCTTTTACATTTTGGGCTATTAGCCCCACTTCTTTGCCGGACCCAAATCTGTCTTCATTTTTCCACTCATACTTTACACCCTTGATCTTTTCTATTTTCTCGATGGGATTTTCTATTGGGTTTATATCTTCTTTCAACCTCTTATCTGAAGGGCTTCTGATAATATTTCCTTGAC
>JBDGRL010000070.1:0-9227 GCA_042218065.1 Candidatus Magasanikiibacteriota bacterium
ACGCGGTAGTAGCTCAATTGGTAGAGCGTCTGCTTGCCATGCAGGAGGTTGCCGGTTCAAATCCGGTCTACCGCTCAAAATAAAAACTGCCCGGAAGAGCCCCGGGCAGTTTCTTTTTATTTAGGTTATTATGAAATTTAGTCGCCTTTCATTTTTATTTTCTCATTGTACTCTTCCTGTTTGAACCCTGTACCTACAGGAACGAGTCTTCCGATAATCACATTTTCCTTAAGTCCTGTTAGGGGGTCTATCTTACCTGTTAGAGCTGAGTTTACTAATACTTTTGAGGTCTCCTGGAAAGAAGCAGCAGACAAGAAGCTTTGAGTTGATAATGAGACCTTCGAAATTCCCATAAATTTCTCTTCTGCTTCAGCTGGTTTCTCTCCTTCTTCTAATTGTGAGTTTGCCTGAACAATTTCTACTCTTTCTACGGTTTCACCAGGTAGTAAGTCTGTGTCACCAGGATCTTGCACTTTCATTCTTGAGAACATTTTCTTTATAACAATTTCGACGTGCTTATCATTTAGCCTCTGACCTTGCCCTGCATATACTTCTTGAATTTCCTTTAGTAGTAGTTTTTGTACAGCTTCTCTTCCTTTAAGTTCGTATAGTTTATTAGGATCTACATGTCCCTCAGTAAGCTGTTGACCTTTTTCGACTTCCTCCCCATCTTCAACTAGCAGCTTCTGGCCTACAGGTGTAACATATTCCTTGGTGTGACTACCTCGGTATTTCAGTTTTAGTTTTTTATCTTCAAATTCTACCTTACCATCATATTCTGCTTCTATCTTATCACCTGAAGTTCCGTGAACAAACAAGACATCACCTTCCTCAACTTTATCACCTTCCTCAACTTTAATATCATCACTCTTTCGAAGACGTATAGATTCTTCATCCATCTCTTTGAAGTGAACCTTAATTATCTTTTGACCTTTGCGACCTTCGAATTTCTTTCTTCCTGAAGAACTGGTAATAATCTTACCATCAGCATCCTCAACTTCTACTGTACCGTTTACTTCAGATAGGATAGCTTCTGCCTGCGGATTTCTAGCCTCAAACAGCTCCTCTACTCTAGGAAGACCACGAGTAATGTCTCCACCACTAGCAGCTCCACCATGGTGGAATGTCCTCATAGTCAGCTGCGTACCTGGCTCACCAATAGACTGAGCTGCAACAATTCCTGCTGGATAACCAGTATCGACAACCTCATTACAAGTAAGGTCATATCCATAACATTTTACACAAATATTCTTTGGTAGGTTACACTGAAGGACACTTCTGACTCTTACCTCTTCTATACCTCTTTCTTCTATTTCTTCTGCTGTTTCTTCATCGACTACCTCACCTGATTCTACAAGAACTTCTCCATCATCCTCCACAGAATCAATCACATATCTACCGTGAATTCTTTCCTTAAGAGATTCTCCTATCTCTTCGGAGCCTTCTTTGGTTACTACCTCTCCTTCAGTATCTCCACAATCTTCTTGAGAGATTAAGACATCTTGAGACACATCTACTAATCTTCTAGTCAAGTAACCAGCACTAGCAGTTCTAAGAGCGGTGTCTGACAATCCCTTTCTGGTTCCGTGAGAAGAGATGAAGTATTCAAGCACATCGAAACCTTGTTTAAAGTTACCTTTTACAGGCAACTCAATTATTTCTCCACTAGGTGAAGCAACCAGTCCCTTCATACCTACTACCTGTCCTAACTGACCCCAAGAACCACGAGCTTTGGAGTCAATCATGGCGTAGACAGGTCCGTCTTTATCTACCACCTCTTTGTTGTGGCTTAAAACCTCATCTTTTACATCTGTCCATATCTCAATAACCTTGGTTTTTCTTTCTGAATCAGTTAGTAAACCCTCCATATACTGTTGCTCAACTTCGTCTACTCTCTCTTGTCCTTCTTCTAGAATCTCCTCTCTTTCTTCTATCTTAGAGAAATTATCTGTTGCTAGAGAGTAACCGGATTTTGTGACATATTCAAAACCAAGTTCCTTAATATCATCTAAGATTCTCGCGGTCTCTTCTAGTCCATAATGATCCAGCAAATCTTCAATAATATCACCTAACTCGTCTTTTCTAACCTTTACATTATAGTAAGGAACCTCTTCCGGTAAGATACTGTTAAAGATTATCCTACCGACTGAGGTGGTTACTATAGGTTGGTCTTCTTCAAATTTAGCGTCATCTTTAAAACGAACTTTTATTTTATCTTTAAGATTAATTTTATTTTTTTTATAGGCAAACTTTGCTTCACTCCTATCAGCAAAATAATCAGTTACTTCTTCTACTTCTTTCTGGTCTTCATTGTACTTAGTTAGATAGTAGCAACCGAGTGTTATATCCTGCTGTGGTGTCATGATAGGATCACCAGTGGATGGCTTCAGCACATTTTTTTCACCGGCCATCAAGTTCTCAGCCTCCCACTTAGCTTCTTCTGTAATAGGAAGGTGAACTGCCATCTGGTCACCGTCAAAGTCAGCGTTATAACCCGGACAGACCAATGGATGCAGTTGAATAGCTTTCCCATCAATTAGTTTTGGTTTAAAGGCCTGGATCCCCAGTCTGTGCAAAGTAGGGGCTCGGTTTAGTAGTACTCTTGTACCTTCTACTACATCCTCTAAAATATCCCAAATTTCCGGATTTCTTTCTTCTATTATACGAGAAGCACTTTTAACATTGTGAGCTAATTCTTGATCAATAATTTCAGAAATAACATATGGCTTATACAGTTCTAATGCCATTTTTCTAGGGATTCCACACTCATCTATATCTAACTCTGGACCTACAATTATTACAGACCTACCAGAATAGTCTACACGCTTACCAAGCAAGTTCTGTCTGAATCTTCCTTGTTTGCCTTTAACAATATCAGCTAATGAACGTAGCTCTCGGTCCTGACTGCCTGAAGTAACTGTTTTGGTTGCACCAGAGCTATTATCAATCATAGAATCTACAGCTTCCTGCAGCATTCTTTTTTCGTTTCTGCAAATTACCTCCGGTGCATTTAGTTCATTTAACCTCTTAAGTCGGTTATTCCTGTTAATAACTCTTCTATAAAGGTCATTAATATCACTAGTAGCGAATCGTCCACCATCCAAAGATACCATAGGCCGAAGATCAGGTGGTATAATAGGAACTTTAGTCATTACCATCCATTCTGGTTGGATGTCGTTTTTCTTGAGACTAGATAGGAGCTTCATTCTCCTAATCAAGCGTTTTCTTTTTGCTCCTTTTCTGTTTTTTATTTCTTCTCTCAATTCTTTTATAGTTGCCTCTAGATCCAGATTTTCCAGCAAACCTCTTATAGCTTCAGCGCCTATTTCTGCCTTAAATAGGTGACCAAAACGAACTGAGAGCTCTTGGTATCTGTTTTCTGAAACTATATTTAACATCTCGATTTCGCTCAAATCCTCTTTTGCTTCCTCCATATCTTCTCTTAGCTCTTCTATTTTTTCTTCTCGTTCTTGTTCTAACTCTCTAATTCTTGTGTCCTCATTGTCCAAACCTTCTTCTCTTATCTGCTCTATCTTACTTTCGGTCTCTTGTTCTAGTTTTTGTTTTTTGGTTTCAAATTCTCGTTCTATTTCTTCTAAAACCTTTTCTTTTTCTTCTCCGTCTACATCAGTAATAATAAATGAAGCAAAATAAACTACTTTTTCGATATCTTTGACGGACATATCAAGAATAATACCGATCTTAGAAGGTATAGAACGCAAAAACCACACATGAGTTACAGGAGCCTGGAGATCGATATGCCCCATCCTCTTTCTTCTGACAGAAGAGTGAGTTACTTCTGTACCACATTTATCACAAACTATACCTTTATACCTTATTTTTTTATACTTTCCACAGTAGCATTGAAAATCTTTGGAGGGTCCGAAAATTTCTTCAGCAAACAAACCGCCCTTTTCCGGTCTTTGTGTTCTATAATTAATGGTTTCAGGCTTTGTGACCTCTCCATATGACCACTCCTCCACTTTTTCTGGAGAAGCTACCTTGAGAGCTACTGCGTCAAAATCTGATGTTGTTTTAGGCTCTTGGGTCATATTTTTTAATTAATTTTAAAGTTTTTAAAAATTTTATTCCTCTTCCCCCTCTTCTTCGTCTTCTAATTCAGACATTGGCACATAATCACCTTCTTTGGTCCGTTTCAGCATCTCTACATCCAAGCACAATCCCTTTAGTTCTCTTACTAATACTCCAAAGGATTCAGGGATATTAATTCTAGTAATAGGTTCGCCCTTAATGATGGACTCATAAGCTTCTGAACGGCCTTGAACATCATCAGACTTTATAGTAAGCATTTCTTGCAATAGGTGAGCGGCACCATAAGCTTCTAGTGCCCACACTTCCATTTCTCCCAGTCTCTGTCCACCGAACTGAGCTTTTCCTCCCAAAGGTTGTTGTGTAATCAAACTATAAGGACCTACTGCTCGCTGGTGCATCTTATCTTCAATCATATGTTCGAGCTTTAGCATGTACTTGTAACCTACTAAAGTTTTCTTATCATAAGGTTCACCTGTCCTTCCATCATACAACTGAACCATAGCATCTCCTCCAAAGCCTGCCTTTTCTAGCTCCTCTTCTATTTCTTCTTCATCAATACCATCCAAAACAGGACTTGCAGCTCTATACCCCAAAGCATTGGCAGCCAAGCCCAACTGTGTTTCTAGAAGCTGACCTATATTCATACGTGAAATCACACTCAGTGGAGAGAGTATAAGATCAACGGGGGTGCCGTCCTCTGTGTGAGGCATATCTTCTATCGGAACTACTTTTGAAATCACCCCCTTGTTACCGTGTCTACCTGCCATCTTATCTCCAACTTTAAGTTTTCTCATATCTGCTACAGTAACCTCTACATGTTTTTCTACTCCCGGCTGTAAATCGTTCTCTTCATCATCTGAAGAGAATACTTTTACATCAACTACCTTACCTTTCTCTCCGTGCTGCATATACAAGGAAGAATCTTTAACATTCCTTGCTTTCTCACCAAAGATTGCTTGAAGCAGCTTCTCTTCTGGGCTGAACTCTTTTTTACCTTTTGGTGTAATTTTACCTACCAAAATATCGTTTGAGCTTACTTCAGCTCCGTTTCTTACTAAGCCATTTGCATCCAATTTCTGTAGCTTAGATTCTGGAATATTTGGAATATCACTCGTTATTTCTTCTGTACCTAGCTTTGTTTCCTGAACATCGGTCTCATACTCCTCCATCTGAATCGAGGTAAATCTATCACTT
This sequence comes from Candidatus Magasanikiibacteriota bacterium, assembly GCA_042218065.1. Lineage (GTDB taxonomy): Bacteria > Patescibacteriota > Patescibacteriia > Magasanikbacterales > UBA922 > JBDGRJ01. Next base: position 5,248 of record JBDGRL010000070.1, read on the forward strand.
CTAACCAGACGCTCAGAAGCAATAACAGCATCCTCGTAGTTATAGCCATCCCACACCATGTAAGCAACAAATATATTGTGTCCCACAGCCATCTCACCATCTTTTATAGATGGACCATCTGTAAGAGCCTCACCTTCTTCAACCTCTTGCCCTTCTTCTACTGCAGGATGTTGGTTTATACAGCTAGCCTCATTCGAACGGACAAACTTTTTCAAATTAAAGGTGTGTTCTACCCCATCTTCAGTTTCCATTTTAATCTCATCTGCCCTGACTTTGGTAATAGTTCCATCTGCAGGTGCTGTATACATGTGGCCACTGTGTTTTGCAGCCAACTCTTCTTCTCCTGTACCAACTATAGGTGGCTCACTTTTAATACAAGGCATAGCTTGCCTCTGCATATTAGTACCCATAAGTGCTCGGGTTGCATCATCGTGCTCCAAGAAAGGAATCATGCTAGAACCAACGCTCAGCAGTTGATTTGAAGCTACATCCAGGTAATCCAAATTTTCAGATGCTGTATTTTCTGGCTCTCCTTCCACTCGAGCCGGAATCCTGTCACTAACTACAAATCCTTCCTCATCTGTCTCGATTGTGGAGCTAGCTGTAGTAACTTTTTCCTCTTCAAAGGCATCGAGGTAGGTTATTTCATTTGTAACTCTTGGTTGTACTTTTATTTCCTCCTTATCTGCATCTTCTAACTCTTCAGCAATATCTTCTGTAATTTTCTCCCCCTCTTCTACAATGCCTTCTATATCTTCTCGTGCTTTTTCATCAACTGTAAACCTAGCTTCATTTGGCACTTCAGTAACTACTTTTCTATAAGGTGTTTCTATAAATCCGAACTTATTTACCTTTGCATAAGTTGAAAGATGTCCAACAAGTCCGATATTCTGTCCCTCTGGTGTAGCAATAGGACAAATTCTTCCGTAGTGAGTAGTATGAACATCTCGCACTTCGAAACCAGCACGATCCCTGTTCAAGCCACCAGGACCTAAGGCGCTGATTCTGCGCTTGTGTTCAAGCTCAGCCATAGGGTTTACCTGATCCATAAAGTGAGAAAGCCTCGAGCTCATAAAGAACTCTCTCATAACTCCTATGACTGGTTTTGCATTGATTAACTTATTAGGTTTTAACTCATCCAGATCACTGGTACTCATCCGGTCTTTTACTATTCTCTCCATTCGAGAAATACCTACTCTCAACCTGTTTTGTACCAGCTCACCTACTGGCCTAATTCTTCTATTTCCAAGGTGGTCGATATCATCAGGTGCATCTTGCTCTACATTTAATCTAATTAACTCTCTAACAACATGGACGAAAATATCAGGAGAAAGTGTTCTGTTTTCTTCTTTTTCAAAATCCTCCTCATCCCAGCCTAAGTCAAATTTATTATTTAACTTATAAACTCCGACTTTGCCAAAATCATAGCGGTCAAAATTGAAGAACATGTTTTCTATAAGCTCCCGAGCATTTTCCGGAGTAGCTAGATCGCCAGGTCGTACTCGTTTGTAAACTTCAACCAAACCTTCCTCCATGTTAGAAGCTTCATCTTTCTCAAGAGTATTTTCTATATAGTCAATATTTGTATGAGTATTTGTTTCTTCAAACAGATCTCTTATTTCCTCATCATCCTCATATCCGAAGGCTCTCAATAACGAGGTAACAGGAACTTTTCTTTTTCTATCTACCTTAGCCCATATTACATTATTTTTATCTGTTTCAAGCTCCATCCATGCTCCACGATCAGGAATAATTTTTGCATTGTAATACTTTCTGCCTCTTATATCATCGGCTGAGAAAAACGCTCCCGGACTTCTGATCAACTGAGATACAACTGCTCGCTCTACACCATTTACAATAAAGGTGCCTGTACTTGTCATTATAGGGATATCACCCATGTAAATTTCTTGTTCCAGCTCCTCTTCGGTTCTTTTATTTACAAATCTTACCTTTGCTCTCAAAGGAGCTTCATGAGATAAATTCCTTTCTCTACAAGTATCTTCGTCATAGTTAACCTCATCTATATGATAGTCTTCAAAATATAACTCCAAATCACGTCCAGAGAAATCCTCTATAGGGGAAACTTCATCAAAAAGCTGCTGAATTCCTTCTTTAAGAAACCAAGAATATGATTTTCTTTGTAATCTTATTAAATCATCTATCTCCATTACATCGTCTACATCCTTAAAATACTTTCTCTCTGTGGTTTCAGGGGGTTGTTTTTTGAAGGTAGGCATAATTTATCTAAACTAGTGTTTATTAAACACAAAAACAACCGCTATTTTACGGCTGTTTTTGTTTTAAGTTTTTTAAAAGTGGCTATTCATTGCCTAAAGGCTTTTATTTTTTTCTAAATTGTGATATGGTAGAAGTCAACTAAGAGCAATTTCTTTCGGCGCGCACATTTTACATGATTTAACAAAAAATGTCAAACTAAAGTCTTTAAACTGGTAGCTTGAAAGGTGCGGGGGAGTGTCTTCCATCCTAATTTCACACCGATTTTCACTCCTAGATCATTTCCCATGTATCCTTCCAAATTGCACTCCTCACTCCCCCGACGCCAACCTTTCAGATTATCAGGCTTAAGTTATTCTTCTTCTTGCTCATCAGACTCTTCTTTTGATTCTTCTTTATCATCCTCCTTTTTACTATCTTCCTTTTTCTTCTCTGAACTATCTTCATCATCTTTTCCGTCCTCATCTTTTTCATCATCATTTTCTTCACTTTCTTCATCGCTTTCTTCTTTTGAGTCTTCCTCGTCTTCACTTAATTCTACTCCGCTCCTTTTCAGGCCAAGCCGATGTTCTTCCGGCTCTATATTTAAAATCTCAAAATCATAAGTTTCACCTACATCATACTCACGCTTCATAGCTTTTACGCTAAGAGAGTCTTCAGATAACTTAGAGATGTGAGCAAGACCGTGTATTTCATTATCCAACTTAACCATCAAGCCAAAGGGTTCAATTTTATGTACCTCGCCAGTTACTTCTTGACCTTCTTGATATCTTTCTGTCACATTCTCCCAAGGGTCTTCTCGGAGCTGTTTCATAGATAGGTAAATCTTCGAATCCTCTATCTCGATTATCTTTGCCTCTACTTGGTCTCCTACATTTAATACATCTCTTGGGTGGTCGATTCTCTTCCAAACGATCTCAGAAATGTGGACCAACCCTTCTAACCCTTCTCCAAATTTTACGAATGCTCCAAAAGAAGTAAGTGCACTAACCTCTCCTTCCACTGTATCACCTACTTCATAGGACTCAAGAACAGCTTTTTGTTCGTCTTCCCATACTGCTTTCTCTGATACAATCAGTTTTTCCTCCTCCTCATCTACATCTATAACTTTTATTTCAAGAGTCTCTCCGATAAACTCCTTAAGCTTTTCTAAGATTCTTTTCTTATTACCACCAGGAACTCGAGGATAATGTTCTGGAGCAAGCTGTGATACAGGTAAAAATCCTGCCAAGGCACCTACTTTCATCATTAAACCACCCTTATTTGCATTCATAACCTTGGATTCTACGGTAAGACCTTCTTCTTCTAGTTTTCTAGCTCTGTCCCAAACTCGATCTTGCCCTGCTTCTCGGAAGGATAACTCCATTTCTCCTTCCTCATTTTCCTGTTCAATAACTACAGCCTCTACTGTATCACCTACATCTACATCTCCATATTCACGAGACTCTCTAAATAAATGAGGACCGCGGACTACCCCGGTCATGACACCATTTATATCTACACGTACTGAGTTGTGATCTACTGAAATTACCTCACCAGTTACTCTATCACCTGGTTTAGGAATGGCGGCAAAATATTCGTCTAAAAGTTCTTCAAATTTTTGATCTGAAGCCATGTTACAATTAAGTTAACCCGATTTAGGGTCTCCCGTGCCAGGAGTATGAATAAAATGCACTTAGAAAATATTTTATTAAGCTTGAAGAATTGTAACAAAGTTAGAACTTAAATGCAAGTAATCGAAGTAG
>JBDGRL010000071.1:0-4444 GCA_042218065.1 Candidatus Magasanikiibacteriota bacterium
CACAATGTCTTGGTATATGATCTAGATGAAGAAAAAGTAGAAAAACTAAACTCCAAAGACAGAGACACTATTGAATCCTGCATACATGAGCAAGGATTGGGCGACCTTCTGTTGCAAAACAGATCCAGGGTTAAGTTTTCTGCTGATTATTCAGATGTAGAGGAGTTTTTGGATACATGTGATGCGGTTTTCATGTGTCTTCCGACTCCTGAGATAGATGAGACAGGTGAAAGCAACCTCGATTTTTATTTTGATGCAGCTGAAGATTTGGCTGAAGCTATGGTGGATAGAAATGAGGGAGAGCAGGATAAGTATATCACTATTGTAAATAAGAGCACGGTTCCGATTAATATGATCGAAAAGACAGATGAAATATTAGAAGAAAATGGAGCAGAGAACTACGGGGTTGCTGCTAATCCTGAGTTCCTATCTGAAGGGAAAGCTATTCGCAATGCCTTAAAACCTGACAGAATTGTTGTCGGAGCCTGGTCTGAGAAGGATTTTGAGGTCCTCAGAGACGTTTATCAGCGCTTTTACGACTCATTGGATGTGAAGTACATTGAAACTAATCCAAAAGAGGCTGCAGCCGGTAAATTACTTTCTAATTTCTATCTATTTAATAAAGTTGCAATTTGTTTTGATGTGATTGGTAGGACTTGTGAAGCGTTTGAAAATTTGCAATTTGAACAAATAAGGAAAATAATAACCTCGGATAAACGTATTAGTGATTGGGGTTTTCACGACAGTTTATATGCTGGTGGCAGTTGCTTTATCAAAGATGCCAGGTCACTTTCTCATCAGCTGCAGACACAAGGAGAAGGAGCGAATATGGTCGATGAGACCTATTATGCCAACAAGCGTCAGCTGGAGACCTTTATCAGCAGAGCCGCGGATGAAGCTGATTTTGATTGGAGCGGTAAGCAGGTGGCTTTGCTAGGTACGGCTTTCAAGCGAGGCACAAACGATATTCGTAACTCTCCGAGTATAGAGATAATGCGTTTTTTACAAGAAAATGGGGCGGATCAGGTAAAAATACATGATCCAGCTGCAATGGAGAATTTTAGAGAAAAGTTTCCGGCTTCAGAAGATGTTAGTTATCATCAACACGAGTTCGATGCAGTTAAAGGTTCTGATGTAGTTATTATATCTACTGACTGGCCGCAGTTTAGAGGTCTTGCCGATGTGATGATGGCAGAGATGAACGGAGAAGATAAACCACTTATTATGGACGGACGCAGAATGCTTCAACATAGATATGACAGCCTGAAACAAGCCGGTTTTGATATTATTGCGGTTGGATCTCCATTTATAGAAGGTAACTAAATTTTTATGAATGATTCTTCTAATTTTTTAGTCACAGGCGGAGCGGGTTTTATAGGTTCCCATGTGGTTGATGATCTTGTTGACAAAGATAAGAATGTTGTTATATTGGATGACTTTAATGAGCAGTATAATCCTGATTATAAGGAAAGAAATATAATGCACCATCTCGAAAGCGATCAGGTGCGAGTGGTAGAAGGTAGTGTTTGTGATTATAAATTACTCAATTACTTATTTGAGGATGAAGAGATTGAGTTTGTCATTCACTTAGCTGCTCGTCCCGGTGTAAGAGGATCTATAGATAAGCCGATGTTATGTACAAAAGTGAATGTAAGAGGGACTAATACGGTATTTGAAGTAGCTAAAGAGCATGAGGTACAAAATATTATCTTTGCTTCAAGTTCCTCCGTGTATGGGAATAAAAAAGACACTCCTTTTTCTGAAGATCAGAATGTTAACAACCCTATATCTCCATATGCATCTACAAAAGTAAGTGGTGAAAGGATGGCTCATACGTATCATCATTTATACGATATGAATATACCATGCCTTCGTTTTTTTACTGTCTATGGAGAAAGAGGACGACCAAACATGGCACCTTGGATTTTTACAGAGAGAGTAATGGAGGATAGACCAATCCAACAATTTGGCGATGGAACTTCAAAAAGAGATTATACCTATATTGGGGATATAGTGGACGGTATTATGAGAACAGCTGAAAGGATGGATGAGATCGGTTTTGAGATTATGAATTTAGGTAGAGGTGAGCCTGTAGTGCTGAAAGACTTTATTCAGATGGTACAGGATATAAGTGGTAAAGAAGCAGAGATAGAGGTTCTGCCCGAACAGCCCGGAGATGTAGAGGTGACTCATGCTGATATCTCGAAAGCTAGAGAAATCCTAGATTATAATCCAAAAACCTCATTTGAGCAAGGACTAACTAATTTTATTCGCTGGTATCAGGATAAATATAAATAAATCTATTTTCCAGATGCTTGCAGCACTACGTTAATTGATCTTAGTATTATTGATAGATCAAGAATAAGCGATCGGTTTTTGGTATAGTATAAGTCATATTGTAGTTTTTGAGTTGTTTCATCAAAGGTATCTACGTAATTTTGATGTAGTACGGCCCAACTGGTAAGACCTGGCTTGACGATGTGTCTCAAATCGAAATAAGGCACTTCTTGTTTCATTTTTTTAACAACTTCAGGCTTCTCCGGTCTGGGGCCAATTATGGTTAAGTCACCTTTGATTAAGTTCCAGAATTGAGGTATTTCATCTAATCTAGTTTTACGCAAAAAATCTCCAACTTTCGTAGTGTGCTTGTCTGTCTTGTCGAATTTATCGTCCTCTAAATCTATCTCTTCTTGATTATCTTCGGTGATGCGAAATTTATATAGATCAAAAACCTCTTCGTCTTTTCCGATGCGCTTTGTTTTTACGATGATTGGTCCTGAGGATTCTAATTTAATTATCAAAGCTAATATAGGGTAAAGCACAATAGTTGCTAAACCCAGAATGAACCCTACAAATAAGTCAATAATTCTTCTAATACGGCTAAACAATTCATCACCCTTCCTGTACCCCAAATAATTTACAAACCAACTTTCATGAAAAGCAGAAAAAGGTACCCTTCCGGTAATTTCTTCATAGAATTGATACAAACCTTTTACTTCTAAATCTTTAAATAATAACTGAGATAATTTTTTTCTATCCCTGGTGTCTTCTTTTAGGTGAGGGGCTATGATAGCTATGTCAATATTTTTTTCTTCTATTCTTTTTTGGATATATCTTGCATTGTCCGAGACGGATACTACTTGATAAGTATTAGTATATTTTTTCTTTAATATTTGCTTCAGCTCATCGACTTCCTCTGTTCTGCCCACAAAGATAACTTTTTTCTTCGGTGTCTTGTGAATTAAGAGGTTAAAAAATATCTTCCTCCAAAGGGTTATCAAGCAATAACCTACAAGTATATCCAGCACCAACACAGTTTTGGGTGTGATGCTATCGATTGGAGTTAGGTAGAAAAAAATAATGCCTATTCCTAGAGCTATACTCGCTGCTTTTAAAATTTTACGGTAAAACGAAATGGTTTCGGTCTTTTGGTCTAGATCATACAGCTGGTTTATGTAGTTCGTAATTATCCAGAAAATGAAGAGCACACTGAACTGTGGAATATGAACTAACAACTCTTCTATAGAGGTAAAATGGAGGTGACGTAAAGATAGACTAATCCACAGTCCCAACTCTAATAGCAATATATCTCCCAACAACAGAAGAATCCTTTTTAGCTCCGCTTTTTTAAACACTTGATTGAGGTAATTAAGAGGTGATTACGCAACATATGTTAACTTATTTGTGTGTTGATTGCAACTTTTTCTTATTAATATAGAATATTTTACTTTTAAGAGTTAATTTCTTAAATTATATGAACTGAAGTCATCTAGTTAATCTTTAATTTATATTATATGCACATAAAGGCAATAGGATTCGATTGGGACGGAACATTAGTAGATAGTATGATCGTAAAATCCCAGGCTTTTGCCAGTGCAGTGATAGAATTTCATCCTGATTTAAAAAATAAAGATAATGAAATAAAGCAGATTTATCTTGCAACTAGAGGAAATCCTAGGTTCGATCAGCTGAGCTGGATAGAAGAATATTATGATAAGGAACACTTAGATCAACAAGAGCAGCAAGACTGGAGCGACACTTTTACCGGCAATTACATCGATTTGAATTTACCTTTATTTGAGAATACTATCTCTACTTTAGGTTATCTAAAGGATCAAGGGTATAGATTGTTTTTAGCAAGCTCCGTTCCTCAAGGTGATCTGGACGATACTCTAGAAAATTATGAGCAGCTCCAACCACTTGATAATTATTTTACTCACATTTTAGGAACTAGAGAGGTAGGCGAAGACAGCAATTTACCTACTGATGGAAAATTATTCAAAAAAGGTGTGCCTCACCTTACTTTTATTTCTCAGGAATTGGAGGTTCAAACAGAAGAGATTGCTTTTGTAGGAGATGGTCCGGATGACGTAAAGGGAGCTAATGAAGCTGGAGCATATAGTGTAGGAAAAGCAGACCCGAGGATAAGTTTTGAAAGTTTGGA
>JBDGRL010000072.1:0-11842 GCA_042218065.1 Candidatus Magasanikiibacteriota bacterium
TTTATTTTATGCTGGATTTTTTAAGATCGCCCAAGATAAAAAGAACAAAAGAAATATTACAGACTTTTTTTAAATACGGTCTTGACTATCTTGTAGACCGTAGTCATATTGGTTTTTTACTCAAACTTAGAGGCAGAGCAGAGCATCTTCAGCAGTTGTCAGCTGCGGAGCGTCTGCGTATGGCACTTGAAGAGTTGGGGCCGACTTTTATTAAGTTCGGACAGATTTTAAGTACTAGACCGGATCTCGTTCCACCTAGGTTTATAGAAGAGCTGGAAAAGCTGCAAGATCAGGTAAAGTCTTTTGATGTATCTACTGCGAAAGATATTCTCAGAGAAGAGTTGGATCAACCTCTGGAGGAGATATTCGCTGAATTTCAGGACGAGCCGATAGCAGCTGCGTCTCTCAGCCAGGTTCACAAAGCTAAGCTAAAGACCGGAGAAGAGGTGGCAGTTAAGATAAGAAGGCCGGGTATAGCGGAGCAGATTAAGCTGGACATAGGTATCCTCGAGGACATTGCTGGATCGCTGGAGAATAGGATGCACAAAGGGTGGGTTTATCATCCGAAGTTAATGGTAGAAGAGTTCAAGAACACTATTTTAGATGAGATAGATTTTACTAATGAGGCGTACAACTATAAAAAGTTTTATGAGAATATGGCTGATTTTGAGTATGCTCATGTTCCCGGTATTCATTGGGATTATGTGACAGAGAAAGTGATAGTAATGGAGTTCATGGAAGGTACCAAGGTCAGTGAGATTTCAAATGAGGAATATGATAAGGAGAAAATTGCAAGACGTGGGGCTGAGATAGTGCTAAAACAAATTTATGAGGACGGGTTCTTTCATGGTGATCCACACCCGGCCAATCTTTTTGCACGGCCTCCGGCGGATATAGTTTTGCTGGATGTGGGTATGGTCGGCAGATTAGATGAGTATACACGCCAGGAAGCGGCAAAGCTGCTGCAGGGAGTAGCGGAGTCGGACCCTACTCAGTGTATTTCCAGCCTAAAAAAGCTGGGTGCAGTAAGAGGAGAGTATGATGAGCACGAGCTATACGGTGATCTGAATGATCTATTTAACAAATATATAGATGTACCCATTAAAAAGCTTGATTTTAAGCAGATGAATAAGGATTTTGTAAGAGTCATGGTGCGTCATAATATGACCTTGCCTCCGAACTTGTCTTTGATGATCAAGGCTGTGATTACTATTGAGTCGATCGGAAAGCAGCTCGACCCCCAATTCAACATGGCTGAGAACCTGAGACCTTTTTTGAGAGATCTTCTTGATGAAGAGTTAAGCTTGAACGAGGTATTTGAGAGAGGTAAAAATATAGCAAAAGACAGCTCTAGATTAGCTGAAGAGATGCCCGGTGATTTGATAGATATTTTAGAGCAGATTAGAACCGGCAAGCTCCGAGTGGAGGTGGGCCATAAGGGTCTGGATGACCTGGATTATGAGATTGACCGTTCCAGCAATCAACTTTCTTTTAGTATAATTATTGCTGCTATTATTGTGGGCTCTTCGTTGATTATCCAGCAGGGAGTGGGGCCGTTTGTCCTCGGCTACTCAGCTCTGGGGGTTGCGGGCTTTGTGGTTGCCACGGTGCTGGGCATGGTTTTGATTATCTCAATAATAGGATCCGGTCGTTGGAGATAAATATTTAACATTTTTTCTAGACTATAGTTTTACTACCCTTCTTCATCTATATGCTCCATCGCATACTCTAGATCACCGTTTACTTTTTTTCCGGGATTGAATATATTGTCAGGGTCGAATATATTTTTCACTTCTTTGAATAGTTGATACATTTCGGAGCCGAACATTTTTTCAATATATGGAGTGCGTATTAGTCCGTCATTATGCTCGGCGGTAATAGTGCCGTTGTGATCCAGTACTATGTCATATACTTTTTGGGACACTTCCGGTATTTTATCTCTGTTTTCTTTTTTTGTTAAGTCCATCAGGGGGATGATGTGAAAGTTGCCGGACCCGGAGTGGCCGGCTATAGTGGAGTGAATATCGTATTCCTCCATTATCTCTCTGATCTTGGGTAGCACCTTTGGTAGATGCTTGGGTTGCACCTCAAAATCATCTACAAATGGGGCGGTTCTTTTTCCTTTTACATGTTTTCTGAGTAAATTGAAGCTTTCGCGGCGTATAGTGAAGTATTTTTCTCCTTCTTCCTCTGAATGTAGTATTCTTTTTTCTATATCATAAGACTCCAGTCTTTGTTTGAGTTGATCGAATTTTTCTTCAATTTGCTCAATCGAATCCTCCGCAAACTGGACCAATACTACAAGCTTGGGCAACCCCATCATTTTCACTCCGATAAAAAACTCCGGGATAAATTTCCACAGTAGTTTGGGTAAGTTCATTCCCTCCACTTTTTTTGCTATTTCAGGGAAAAACTTCAGCCCCAGTTTCAGGGTTTCATCATCAAAAGTCTCCAAGCTCTCCGGGTCAAGCGGTAAAATGTCATTTACTATCTCAGGCAGTTTATCAAAGTCTTTTAAAAATAAGGCGGCCAGCCGGGAGTGTTTCTTGGTGTCTACCAGCTTCATCTCTGCCTCGGTCATAATTCCGAGGGTTCCTTGTGCTCCACAAAACAGCTGAGTAAGATCAAACTCTCCCGTATCCCTGCTCCATACATTCCACAGAGCGTAGCCCGATGAGTTTTTTGATACATCAGGCTCGGCTTCCTTAATCAGTTCATAGTTATCTTTTATTAGCTGATGAGTTTCTCTATATATTTTACCTTCAAAGTCGTCTTGTTGTTTTTTCTTCTCCAGCTCATCAGCACTGAGCTTCTCGAATGTATACTCATTCCCGTCTGCCAGCACCATTTTCATTTTCTTTACGTATTCATTAGTTTTGCCGTAGCGAAGAGTTTTCTCTCCGCCTGCGTTATTATTTATCATTCCCCCCAGAGCAGCTAGAGACTTAGAGGCGGGGTAGCTGGGCATTATCATACCTTTCTTTTTGGTCGCCTCTTCAAAGTCTCGGTAATATACTCCCGGCTCGACTCTGGCGGAGTGGTCTTTGATATCAAACTGATCAAAGTATTTCGTGAACCCAAGTACGATCGACTCAGATAGTGGTCCACCGCTCATACAGGTTCCGGCTGCCCTTGCTGTGATCGAAAGCTCTTTTTGGTCGTTGTTAGCTACGTGTGATATTATTTTTTGTACGTCTTTGCTTGACTTGGGAAAAATTACAGTATCAGGCTTGAGCTTAAATAGGCTGGCGTCCGTGCTGTATTCTTCTATCTGTCCCCCCTCTTTGAAAATATCCCCTTCTATCTCAGGTAAGTTGTCCATAAGTTAAATGTCAAAACAAATTTGGCCTTCGTTGAAGTTGTCTTTGCTCAATTTCACCATTTTATCGTAACCGATGTAGCGCCTAAACAGCTCATTCCACAGTGCTTCTTGTTGGTGGTATCTGTATTTTGCTTCTTCTCCTATTGAGCGGACAAAAGAGATAGCATTATCTTTGAGATTCATATTTATCAGTTTATCTCCATCTTGTTGCGAAGAGAAGTTACACCCGACATAGTTCATATCCTCCCAAAATTCTAGGTCAAGATCGTCGTAGTCATGTTTTAGTTTTTGAATATCTTTTTGGGCTTGGTCCCAGTGTAGGCTTTCCGGGTTAACATGAGGCTGGAACAGGCGAGGGTCATTTTCGTCTTCTTTTGCCAAGTATCGTTGTACTATCTGCCAGCAATAATGACCTTCTGGTTGATTTAGCTCTTTTATTTTTCCCTGCAGAGCCGAGATTACGCACTGAGAGCACTTTTTCCGGTCGTTTACGTATTTTTCAAATAAACTGGAATAAAACTCTATTTCATGAAAGTAATGTAGGATTAGAGAAAAAACCTGCAGTGTCTCCCCTTTCTTTTCAGTAGAGTAAGGAATTACAAAAATCAATCCTAACTCCTTGAGGTGGCTTACATTATGCAGCTTTTTATCGACAAAACCACTCGCGATGTCGTTCCATCTAGTATCCAGCACCTTTACCCTGGTTGGGCGGTATTCAAAGTCGTCTCGAGAGAGATTATTATATGGTTTGAAAAATACATTGTTGAGCCAGTCCATATCTTCAGCAAAACGGAGTGAAGCTGCAAGCTCCCAAAAATCTTCCTGCTCCAGCATATTATTGACATCGGAATAGCCCAAAGCATCCATTACATTGGGTGGTGGATTTTTGTGAAATAATTCTTTTACTTTCTCTGGTTTGATGTAAAACCCGCTTTTGACATCATCTGCGACTAGACTCTCAGCTAGCTCTATAAAGTCTTTACATGAGTCGGGGTCATTCAGATAACACTTATTGGTGATTTCATGTAACTTGGAGTTAAGCTCTTCTACTTTATCTAGCAGTGCCTGGTGGATATCTTCTGCCGAGTCTTTAGGAGACAATCCCAGCTGATCCAGCCGATTCGTGATTTTTGCCGCTATGTCCTGCTCAAGCTGATCGACCACACCAGACTTGCCTGTGGCTTGCTCCATTTTTTGCTCCAGCTCATCTATGGTGGATTTGTCGGTCCTGAGAAGTTCGTGTAGATTTACCAGGTTTGACATGCTCTAGTTTAATTAGTGAATTGTTTTATCTCAACTTTAATGCTGTCTTTATCGAGACCGTACTTGTCCCAAATAGCTTCGGGTGAGCCGGACTCGGCGAATTCATCTTGTACTCCGTGCAGCTTCATCGGCACTGGGTTTTCTTGAGCCAACAGCTCGGAGACGGCCGAACCCATACCTCCGGCAATTTGATGATCTTCTACAGTGAATACTTGTTCGGTTTTTTGTGCTGATTTTAATACGGCCTCTTTGTCTAAGGGTTTGATCGTATGTAGGTTTATAACTTCTATATCGATCTCGTCTTCTAGTTCTTTTGCGACTTGTAGCAGTCTATACACCGGATAGCCGTGACCGATTGCGGTCAAATCCGTGCCTTCTTTTAGTACTTGTGCTTTCCCAACTTCAAAGCTCGTATCTTCTGTAGTAAATGCTTCGGTAGCTGGACGCGAGGTGCGAATATATACCGGCCCGTCCAGCTTATAAGCTGCCTGTGCTGCTTTTTTGGCTTGCTCAAAATCGGCCGGACAGATTACACTAAAGTTCGGCAGCGAGCGCATCAGTGCTATGTCTTCGGTCATCTGGTGAGTCGGCCCATCCGGTCCGGTGGCTAGCCCGGCATGAGAGGAGACCAAAACTGCATGGTTGTTTGGATAAGCTATGGTAGTCCGGATCGGCTCCCAGGCTCTTCCTATCAGAAACGAGGCGTAGGTGAACGGGTAAGACACTTTGCCTTGATAAGCCAGCCCCGCAGAGAGCCCGATCATATTCTGCTCGGCTACACCGCACTCTATAAAACGCTCTGGAAACTCCTCGGCAAAATAACTTGCCCGAGCTGAACCGGCTGTGTCGGCACTAAGCACCACAATGTCATCGTGTTTTTTTCCTGCTTCTCGGACTCCTATACCGGCACCGTCACGCATCTTCTTTTTTTCTATCTCTTCTGTGAAAATATTATCGGATAGGTTATGTTTCAGATTCATAATATTTTTTATTAATCATACTCGGATTCTATTCTACCTCCGAGTGTCCTCAGCTGTTTCAATGCTTCTTCTTTTTGTTTTTCTGTCGGCACTTCCTCTTCGGGTCCACCTCCGGGTGGTGCTCCATGCCAGCCGAATCTGTTTTCAATAAAGTCTACTGATTTGCCGGGTGTGGTGTTGGCTATTATCAATACCGGTTTTTCCTGTATTGATTGAGCACCTTCGAGTTTATTAATAATATCTGACATTTCATGTCCGTTCATCTCCAGGACGTGCCAGCCGAATGACTCATACTTTTCTTTTAGTGGTTCAAGCGGCATTACATCCTCGGTGTAGCCGTCTATCTGAATGTTATTTCTGTCAATTATCCCGGTCAGATTCTCCAGTCTCTCTTTGCCGGCAAACATTGCCGCCTCCCAGGTCATACCTTCCTGCTGTTCACCATCAGACATAATGCAGTAAATATGATAATCCCACTGTTTTCCGTCCATCTTTGCTCCTTTGGCCATACCACAAGCTTGAGATAGACCCTCCCCTAAAGGTCCGGAGGAGGTCTCCAGGGCCGGCATTCTGTTTACATTAGGGTGTCCTTCCAGTTCCGACTCCAGCTCTCTGAGGCTACTTAGTTTTTTTCTATCAAAGTATCCGGCATGAGCCATAGTAGCGTATCGCACCGGTACGATATGTCCGTTCGATAAGATCAGCCGATCCCTCTCCTCCCACATCGAGTTGTCGGGATCATGTTCTAGTACGTGGAAGTAGAGAGCAGTAAAGACATCAGCCATACCCAAAGGTCCAGCCGAGTGTCCGGAGCCCGCCTCTACCAGCATCTTTACGATATCTTCTCTGATATCGTTGGCTTTTTTCTCCAACTCTTTTATTTTCTCTTGATGTACTGACATATAATCATTGTTAGTTTAGATTCATTTTATCAAACCTGAGTAGTTTTCACAATAATGTGGATGAGACTGAATAGTATCTCAACCGGGCTTGTTGACAGTGGAGTAGTTGTATGATAACGTTTACTAACCGTTCGGTAAGTCAAATAAAATCTATGAAATTTATTAAATATATAAAAGAGAACAAAGAGAAAGAAGAAATAATTGGTTATCTCCTTATAGTAGTCGCTTTTTTAGTTCTTGGTTACTCGGTATTTGCTCACAGATCAACAGGAAAGAAAGATAAGCCCAAAAAAGAGGAGATAGAGAAGGTAAACCTCTTAAATTTGAAATCTAAAAAGCAAGATTCTACTTTTGTAAAAACAAACGGAGAGGTGGAAGCTAAAAACAGCGTGGATCTGAAGAGCGAGGTAAGCGCGCAGGTGCGGGAGGTATATGTAGACCTTGGTGATAAGGTTTACCGCGGTCAGACCCTCGTTTCCTTCGATAGTGCAAATGCTTACTCTAAGCTACGACAGGCCCAGGCCAACCTAAAAAGCGCAAAGGCCAAAAAAGAACAGCTTCAGGCAGCTTTACAATCCAAACGTTCAACTCTAAAAAAGCTACAAACAGCACCTAGACCTGAAAAGCTTGATGAGGCTCAAACTAAGGTAGAAAATGCCAGTGAAGATCTAAAATCTCAGCGTGAAAACTTAGAAGAGACTAAACAGAAAGCCAAACAGGACCTCAAAAGCACGTTAGTGAGTGCTCTAAATACAGCACAGCTTTCCATAGATGAGGCTAAAAATATTTTACTTACAGTAACCGACCTTCAGTATACTTACTTTAATGAGAATGATCAGACAGCACTAAAGATTAACCATGCAAAAAGAGATGCTATCAGGGATATATGGGACCAAGAAGATGCAGGTGGATGGATAGAGAAATATGTAGCTCAGCTTAACGGAGGGTTGGACAGAGAGATCGACCGAGCTTTTGATCAGCCAGAACTAAATCAAACTAAACAATTATTAGATGAAACGATAAGTGGACTGAATAAGGTAAAAATATTGTTAAATGAGATACCAATGAAATCAGATTTTTCCAGTACTGACGAGGATAGTTTGTCTAATGCTAAACAGACTATAAGATCCCAGCTTAAAGCAGTAAGAAACCAAAAAGAGGCGATATTGACCCAACAATCAGCAAACTCATCTAAAATACAGCAAGCCAAAAGTAAAGTTACTGCTGCAAAAAATTCTCTCAAATCAGCACAAAAAAGCCTAGCAACTGTCAGATCCGGAAGCTCGAAAGAGGACATCCAAGCACAGAAACAAGCAGTAGAGCAAGCTAAAGCTAATCTTAAGCTCCAGCAGGCTAAAATAGAATCTGCTCAGGCGGATGTTTTGTCAGCACGGTCTTCTTTGTCCAAAAGAACTATAACCTCTCCCATTTCAGGTGAAGTGGCAGAGCTGAAAGCAGAAGAAGGTGAGCTAGTTAGCAATTCTCAGTTAGTCGCTAAAATAGTAAATACTGATGGTTATCAGGTGAGGACTTACCTGTCTTCTGAGGCAGTAAGGAATATAGAGGTAGGCAGTACTTCTACTATAGCTGGAGAGTATAGAGGCAAGGTAGTAAATATATCCCCTAGCTTAAACTCTAATAATAGCAAGGTAGAAACTATTATTTCTGTAGACAGCAAAAAGCCTGATTTGATTGCCGGTAATTTTGTTAATTTAAAAATTAAAAAGAAAAAACATCAAGATTCTATGTTGCTACCGATTGAGTCTGTATCTCTTACCAATACCGGCAGCTATGTCTATATAATCAACTCTCAAAATAAAGTTGAGGAAAAGAAGGTGGAGACCGGAGACATAGTAGGGAATCAGATAGAAATTAAGTCCGGACTGGACAATGTAGCACAAATCATATCCAGCACCAGAGGTTTAGAACCCGGAGATAAGGTGGCAACTAAGTAATTATAATGTTGAAGTATGCATAAGGTTTGGGAGTTTTTCTTAGACAAATATAAGTTTACTTTTATACTCATACTAGCCATTGTAGTCTTTGGTGTATTTAGCATAGTGCAGTTGCCGAAAGAGTCTCAACCTGAGGTGGATATACCGGTAGCTACAGTAACTACTGTGTTTCCCGGAGCATCAGCTATAGATGTTGAGCAGCTTGTCACTGATAAGGTAGAAGACAAGGTCAGCTCGCTAGATGGCGTCAAGGAATATACTTCTCGCTCCAGACGTGGCAGTTCTTTCGTTCAGATTGAGTTTTCAGCTAATACAAACAAACGTGATGCTGTTGATGATCTAAAGAAAAAGATAGATCAGGTAGAAGGAGAGCTTCCGGACAAGGCCGAAGACCCACAAGTAGAAGAGGTAGAGCTATCAGATCAGCCTTTTATGCAGATATCTCTAGGCGGACCTTTCTCAATAGTTAAACTTACGGATTATGCCGAAAGTATCAAAGACAACTTGGAGCAAGTAAATGGAATCTCTGAAGTTACATTGGTAGGTGAACAAAAAGATGAACTACAAGTCATAGTTGATAGAAGTAAATTACAGACTTACTCTTTGAATATCCGAGATGTAACTCAAGCAATAGATCAGGCTAATAGTGATATTCCTATCGGTGAGATTGAGACCTCGGGGCAGATATTCAGCTTACGACTCTCCGGCCGGATCGAACAACCAGAACAGATAAGGAATATACCGATAGATAGCACCGAAGATACCGTAGTGCAGATCAGCGATGTAGGGCAAGTCAAAACCCAGCTTAGCGATAGAGACAGCCTGTCTCGCTTGAGTACAAACAATCAGAGTTCACAGCCCGCTATAACATTGATGCTGTATGACAGTCCCGGTGGTGATATTACGGAGATATCAAGCCGAGCGAAGAAGAGCATAGAGGAGATGGTATCAGAACAGATGCCTCAAAGCTTGGACTACATGATAGTAGATGACAGGGCGGAGCAGATTGCAGAGGACCTTACTTCTCTAACTAGAAACGGGCTCACCACCATAGCTATAGTGTTTTTGGTGCTGTGGCTGATACTTAGCTTAAGAGAAGCTTTGATAGCAAGTGTGGCACTTCCTCTGTCATTCATGATAACCTTTGTCGGACTAAATTTGATCGGTCTTTCTTTGAACTTTATGACACTTTTTTCTTTGATTTTGGCTTTAGGTATCATCATAGATACAGCGATAGTGATAAATGAGGGTATAAGTGCCAACTTGGAGCAAGGAATGGACCCGGCTAAAGCAGCTAAAAGTGCGATAAAAGAGTTCCAATGGCCTTTGATAGCGGGAGTACTTACTACTGTATTTGCCTTTGTCCCGATGTTGCTTACCGGCGGCCAGATCGGTGAGTTTATTAAAAGTATCCCTATCACGGTGAGCTTGGTTCTGTCTGCTTCTTTGTTTGTGGCTTTGTCAATAATTACTACTATTAATGCGTTTTTAGCTCTATATAGGAACAAAAATCAATCGGCCGGTAAAAGTCAAGTAGCTGAAAAAACGGAAAAGGTATTAGATCAATATGGAGGGTATCTAAAGAGTATATTAAGCTCAAAACAGAAGCGTAAACGGTTAGGGTATGTAGTAGTTGGATTAATAATATTTAGCTATTCCTTGCCTGTTTTGGGGGTGTTGGATATAAATATGTTTCCTCCATCTAATACTGATAAGTTCACTATTGAGATAGAACAACCGATCGGAACTACACTGGAAACTAGCTCAAATTTTGTTGAGCAGGTAGAACAAAAGCTTCAGCAAGATGAGCGAATTACTTCGTATGTAGCTAATGTCGGGGCTAGTTTAGGATCAAGAGGTGTTAGTGCACAGAATCAAGCTAATATCACAGTCAATCTAGTTAATGAGGATCAGAGAGGCCCCAGCACAAAGATAGTAGATGAGTACCAGTCCAAATTATCTCAAATGAGTAGAGCTGATGTAAGTGTGACCCAGAGAAATACCGGTCCTGAGCAGCAAGCACCGGTGGTTATTACGATCAGTGGAGATAATTTAGACAAGCTTGATCGGACAGCAAAAAGGTTTGAGAGCCTACTGGCCGAGATAGAAGGCACTAAAAATATAGATTCCACGGTAAAAGACACTAACGGGGAGTTTGTAATAGATGTAGATCGAGTAAAAGCAAAGCGATATGGCGTATCTACCAGACAGCTAGCCTCTAGTTTGAGAAACATGGTAAATGGCTCTACTGCTAGCTCCATCAACCAGTCTGGTACGGACCTAGACATAGTAGTGCGGTCCGATCTGAGCCAAGAAGCCGGCGACCCAAATCAGACCGATATTGAGACTATAAGGTCGATGGAGATAGCGACAAAAAAAGGAATGATGCCGCTGTCAAAGTTTGGTGAGATAAGACTACAAAATAATAGAATAGAAATAAACCACAAAGACGGAGATAGAATTACTGAGGTTACCAGCTATACTGAGTCCGGAACTACAGCTTCGGAGATATTTAATGAAGTACAAACTAAAATTGACCAAGGTGAAATAGATATACCCCAGGGCTATTCTGTAGCTTTAGGTGGTGAAAATGAGGATATTCAAAAGTCTTTTATGGATATGTTTCAGGCGATGTTTTTAGCAATGTTGTTGATAGCTTCACTTTTGGTACTTCAGTTTGAGTCCTTTAAACAGGCTCTCATAATATTAATAACGATCCCCTTAGCTTTGATTGGTGTCTTTCCCGGGTTGGCTGTTTTGAATCTACCGCTGAGCTTTCCGGGTATAATCGGTGTTGTGGCTCTGGTGGGTATTGTAGTGAATAATGCTATACTGTTAATAGATACAATAAACAGAAAGAAAGAGAAACAGGAAACAAAGAAAGCGATCGTTGAAGCCGGAAAAGAGAGGTTGCGTCCGATAGTATTGACTACTGTAACCACTGTGCTTGGTATTTTTCCTCTAGCTCTTACTGAAGAAGTGTGGATGTCGCTTGGTTTTGCTATTATATTCGGTCTGCTTTTTTCTACTGTGCTGACACTAGTTGTTATTCCTGTGCTTTATAATAAACTTCTGGCCTAATCTATTATGCAGAATACTAAGGATAAAATATTACAAGCAGGACAAAGAAAGTTTTCCCAACAAGGTTATGAGAAAACTTCTATGCGTGACATTGCGGACCAGGTCGGAGTCTCAAAGGCTAACATTTATCACCACTTTTCTTCCAAGCAAGAACTTCTGGGCAAAATCATTGAGTCCGCCTTTGAGACTTACAAAAAAGAGATAAGACAAATTGTAAGCGAACACCAGCAAGCAGAAAAACAGCTCCGCTCTGCTATTATATCTTATTTTGAGTACTGTGAAGAAAATCAGGATTTAGTACGTCTTTTAACCCGGGAAGACATCAAGCAAAATGAACAA
>JBDGRL010000073.1:0-1890 GCA_042218065.1 Candidatus Magasanikiibacteriota bacterium
CAGCACGATTTCTAAAAAATGCCAATAATATCATCGAGAATGTAGATGAAAAGATAGAGCTGATCGCTGATGCGGTCCAGTTTATGAGAAAAAGAGTAGATAAAGCTACTGGACACATGGGCACGGTAAGTAATATGGTGTCCAAGCTGGTAGAGAAGTTCGTAGTAGGTAAGCTGGCGGATAAGTTTGAGGAAAAGCTGCTTGGTGAAGAGAAAGACGATAAACAAGAAAAATAAAATTCTTACAAAGCTTATCTTTTAGTTTAAAATAAATATGAATTATGCCAAATACAACAGGAGAAGGTGGCCTGATCAGGCGGAGTGATGATGTTGAGGGTGAAAAAAATGTAGATACAAGTATAGATTTTTCATCTTTACCTGAAGAAATTAAAGAACTAATAGAAGATAAAGGCTATGCAGACAGTATACCTGATCCAGTTTTGAGTGATTTGTTTGGAAAAGATGGTTCGGATGGCGGTCCACCTTATGATATTTCTGAATACTCAGAACGAGAGGGAATGATGAGAGAAGTTACAGACCCTGAGAAATTTTTTGATAATCTTGAGCACGAAAAAGAAGAGGAATTGCGGCAAAGAGCTATAAATCGTGGTCGATTTGAGTCAGAAGAAGAACTAGAAAATTTTGAGCCTGGGGTTACAGTTGCTTTTAAGAGGTCATTAAAGAATTATTTGAAGAGCCTTTTTACGAAAAGACCTGAAGAGGTTTCAACTTCTAACCTAAATATAAAACAAAATGAGAACAGGTATAGATCCAATTTTTTAGATTATTTATATAGAAGTTATGATAGAGGAGAGACAACAACAAAAGGACTTGAAGATTTTTTAGAGAGTTTGTTAGATACTTTGTGGAAAAATAGGGAAAAAATTGAAAAAGAAAATGAAGTTGTATTTTTCAGAGATGAAATCTCTGGCCAGTTAGGTGTATCTTCTATAAAAGAGCGCGAGCAAGAGCTGCAGCAGGAGTTAGATGAACTTAGGAGCAGATTAAAAAACTTAAACAAAGAGGTAGAAAAGTTAAATAAACACTCTCATAAGAGTGGTGAGAAACAAAGATCTAAAAAGAATGAAATTTCTAGATTAGAGCAAAAAAAAGACCAAATTAAAGAAAGAATAGCAGAAATAAGTGAAGAAAAATCAAAACAGGGGCCGGGTCTACAAAATAGAAGTGAGTTTGGAAAAGTGCAGACACAGAGAGAAGATGAAAAGACTTGGTTAGAGAGTCTAGCCTATGAAATGCAGCGAATGAGTGCTAGTGAGGTAGCTATTGTTGTGTCTGAATTGTTAGAAGAAGAGGCCAGAGATAATGAAGCAGCGAAAATTTTAGTAGAAAGTTATTTAGATGGTGTCTTAAATGACTGGGCACAAAAGCATTCTGGTGAAGGGGTTATAAAAGATGGAGAAGCAGATAAGGGAGAAGAGTGGCAAATGGATGGTGAGAAAACACAAAGAATGATTGGTCATGCGAAAGGGTTGATAGAATCTTTTTATAGGAGAAGTGATGATGAAGAATGGAAAGCAAAACATGGAGATTCTACTTTGGCAGAACTGGATAATGCTTTAAATATTTTGGCGAGAAAAGTTGAGACAAGTAATTAGAATTATTATTTTTAAGTAGTGGCCGAGGAGAGGAGAAGTCTTTAACCTTTCGATTTCTTAATAAAGACATTTTGGGCCAAGAAAAAGCAACCTTAAGAGATGTACTTGAATATCACCTACCGGAAGATACGGAAGTATATAATACTCATGGTAAACCAATAAATTTATAAATTTACAAAGTAAGTAAACTTCATCCACTAACTCTCCTATGGAAAAAACCGATTTCGTTCATCTCCACTCCCACTCCCACTACTCACTTCTGCGAGCCCTCCCTA
>JBDGRL010000074.1:0-1085 GCA_042218065.1 Candidatus Magasanikiibacteriota bacterium
ACATTTTTAAAATAAGACTCTATTTGCTCCAAATCTTTTATATCGGCTTTATGAAAATCAGCTTCGTCATTTACGAACTCCTCTTTTCCTAAAGATAAATTATCTATTACTATTACCTCGTGCCCTTCTTCGATTAATTTATCCGTCACGTGTGAACCTATGAAACCTGCGCCCCCTGTTACTAAGCATTTGGACATATTTTTGTTTTTAATTATTCAACGTGATTATAACAAAGTAATAAAAATAACTCCAGCTAGCATCAATACTCCCCCTACTAACCTCTGACTTATATTCTCTCTTTCTCTAAAAAAGAAGAAACCAACTATCATACTCAGCAATATGCTTGTCCTTTTTATCGAGATCACATACGGAACCAGAGTAAAATTCAACGCTGCCATCTGGAAAGTTAATTTCAGTCCATTTACTGCCCCTATCGGAACTAGTGCTTTGGTGTTTTTCTTTACAGTATTTAAGCTATCTTCAGAATAACGCAGCATAATAAAAAACAAAATAATACTGATAAATAAAGTACTTGCAAAGACCCAAAAATAAGAAGAGGAAGCTTGTACACCCCATTTATCAAAATTTGAAGTGATGCTCCACAAAAAAGCCACTCCAAGTATTAATCTGGGACCTTTTTTCTGAAAGATTGCTTTTATCGGAGCAAAAACACCTTTATCTTTTTCTTTTAAGTTTAAGATATAAGTACCGACAACTATGAGAATCACACCAATCAAGCCGTACATATCAGGAAACTCACCTACAATGATCGGAGAAGTGACAAGTAAAAACAAAGGAGTAAAACTAATCATCGGCACAACCAAAGAAAGATCCGACTCTTGAATTGATTTCATAAACAAAATAGTAGCAAATACATTCAAACCACCACTGACAATCAAAGCAATCCAAAACTTAGAGCCAATCTCAGGAATGCCGGTAAAAAATAAAATAATAATCAACAAAGGCAGTGCAAACACACGCAGCGCCCAGGAGCTGACATATTCATCAATCTCGCCGGTTAAAGCTTTCTTGCTGAAGTAATCTTTGGTTGATTCTGATACCGCTGTAAGAAAAGCTAATATAAA
>JBDGRL010000075.1:0-11043 GCA_042218065.1 Candidatus Magasanikiibacteriota bacterium
TTTGTCTCTGAACTTCAGGGTGAGCCATGGTTTACTGATTCTAATCCTTTGGACACTTCGATAGAGAGACAACGGGAGACTATGAATCCGGAGAGACTAAGAGATAATATTAATTATGCCAAAAGAGTGGGGGCTTCGAGGGTTTACTTCTGGGGAGTGGAATGGTGGTACTATATGAAAGAGGAAAGGGGTGAGCCGGTTTATTGGAATATTATTAAAAAGGAAATTGATCAATCTAAAAAATAAAAAAACCTCCTGAGTGCTGAGCAAAAAACACTGCAAGGGGATTTAGTAGTTAAAAATGAGTTATCTGTTTTCTTTCCATTCTTCCATATCCGGTTTTCCAGCTCGCAGCCACTGCTGATAATGCCGTTTACACAACCCTCTTGCTTCATGAGGATCATCACAGCCTTCCAACTCGCATTTACTCATTTTTTCCTCCTTTGGTTGGTTTTGTTGAGAGAACGCTACACGAAACTTAGCAAAATTTGAATAAAAAATCAAGTAAAATCGATCAATTAGCGTGAAGAGAGATTGAATTGTGCGTGCCGTAGGATTCGAACCTACGACCCCCTCGGTGTAAACGAGGTGCTCTAACCAGGCTGAGCTAGGCACGCATATCGACGATTTAAATTATATAGATTAATCTCTTTTTTGTCAATCAGCTGAGCTGAATTTTAGCATTAATTATGTTATACTGACCCTACTATGAAGATAGATCTCAGCAACTTTCGTACTCGGGTAGTAAACAAAATTAAAGAAATAACACCTGAGATTGGTTTTTTGCGTCAGAATATTTCACTGTTTGAAGCGGTTGCCTTGATTTCTAGCGGAACTATCGGTGCCGGTGTTTTGGGTATACCTTATGCAGTTGCAAAGGTAGGCTTACCTCTAGGCTTAATTTATGTCATCTCAATTGGTTTATTGGTTACCGGTCTTCATTTATTGGTTGGTGATGTGATACTAAGGACCAAAAAAGAGGTTCAGTTAGTAGGGTTGGCAAAAGAATATTTAGGTAAGAAGGCTGGTATGTTTATGGGGGCTTTGTTGTATACGATGCTTATCGGAACATTGGTAGTGTATATTATCGGAGAAGGGGAAACACTTGCCGCACTTATAGGGGGTTCTAGTCTTGTTTGGAGTATCGTATTTTTCTTTGTAGCTACTACTGTAATATATTTTGGATTAAACACCCTAAAAACAGTCGAGCTTATACTTACGGGTGCAATTTTGTCAGTGATTTTGTTGATAGCAGGTTTAGCAGCCCCTCATGTCAACCCTGTAAATATAAAATTCATCAATCTTGCAAACTTATTTTTTCCTTATGGGGTTTTATTATTTGCTTTTCATGGAGTGACTTTTATTCCTGAAGCTCAAAAGCTGCTCAAGAGAGAGCAGAAGAAATTCAAGCAGGCAATTATAATATCTGGTTTGCTGACAGTTGTAGCTTATACCTTATTTGCTTTGGCGGTAGTAGGGGTTACCGGTGCGGGAACAACCCAAGTAGCCACTATAGGGCTAGGTAAAGTAGTAGGTGAACACATGTTGGTAATAGGAAATGTTTTTGCGGCTATGACTATGGCCACTAGTTTTATGGTAGTTGGGCTCACTGTAAAAGATTCTTTGAGAATGGATTATAATGTTCCTAATTTTTTGGGAACAGCTTTTGCTTGCGGTGTACCTTTGTTAATATTTTTAATAGGTCTGAGAGATTTTGTGACAGTTATTGATATGGTAGGCGGAGTGGTAATTAGCTTGGAGATGGTAATTTTGGTTTTTATTTATTGGAAAGCAACTCAAGAAGGCAAAGCTTGTCCAGTCAAATATCAATTACATCATTCACTTTGGGTTGTGATAGGTGCTTTGATAGTTTTTACTCTAGGATCAATTTATAGTATTTGGAACTTATTTTATGGATAAACAAAAAGGAGAGCTTACAAGTTACTTAGGTATATTCAGAAAAAAGATAAGTCTTTTTGAGGCTGTAGCCCTAATTTCGAGTGCTACTATAGGTGCTGGTATTTTGGGTATCCCTTTTGCAATATCGAAGGTAGGGATCCCTATAGGTATCGCTTATATAGTTGCTATTGGTTTATTTATGGTAGGTATAAATCAACTCGTAGGAGAGATTATCTTAAGAACAAAAGGAGATCATCAGTTGGTGGGTTTAGCAAAGAGATATCTAGGTACTACTGGGGGAATTCTGATGGGGGTCTTCACTTATTCTATCTTATTTGGGGCATTAGTTGTTTATATTATTGGCGTGGGCGAATCTTTGAGGGCAGTGCTTGGAGGTTCAAAATTTGCATGGAGTCTCGGTTTTTTTGCTATAGGTATCACAGTTATTTATATTGGCCTTAGAACTTTAAAGAAAGTGGAGATTTTACTTAGTTTAGGTATTTTAACTGTGGTAGTAGTAATTGCCGCTTTCAGTATGCCGAATATTGATGTAAGCCACCTTACTTATCATAATTTTTCTGACTTGCTTTTGCCTTATGGTGTGTTATTGTTTGCTTTTCACGGTACTACTTCTGTGCCTGAAGCTCAGAGATTACTAAAAGACAAAGACCACAAGTTCAAACACGCTATAATTTATTCGGGTTTAGCTTCGATTATAGTTTATTTAATTTTTTCTCTGGTTGTAGTCGGGGTTACTGGAGCTGAAACAACAGAGATAGCGACTATAGGGTTAGGTGAGGCTATTGGTCCTATAGCAACTGTGTTGGGTAATTTATTTGCAGTTTTAGCTATGGGTACTAGTTTTTTGATTATCGGCTTATCGCTTAAAGACTCTTTAAGTTGGGATTTTGATTTCACAGAAAAAACATCTACCTTTTTAGTTGGTTTAGTGCCATTATCTATATTTTTGTTGGGGTTAAGGGAGTTTATAACTGCCATAGATATGGTGGGTGGTATTTTTATGAGTTTGGAGATGGCTTTGTTGGTGATAATTTACTGGCGTGCAAAACAAGACGGGACTTTAGAGCCTGGAAGATATAATTTACATCATACTATTTTATTCTGTGCTGTCGCTTTGGTTGCATTTGCTATCGGTACCGTGTATAGTTTAATGAAGATATTGTAAACAAAATTATATGAGCTATTTTTTTACTTCTGAATCTGTTACTGAAGGTCATCCGGATAAAATTTGTGATCAAATCAGTGATTGTGTATTAGATGAGATTTTAGCTGATGACCCAGATGGTTCTTGTTGTTGTGAGGTTTTTACCACTACAGGACTTGTTGTAGTTGGGGGTGAAATTACGACAGAAACTTATGTGGATATTCAAGAAATAGTGAGAGATAAATTAAGGGAGATAGGTTATACTGATGCTGATTACGGAATAGATGCTAATAGCTGTGGAGTATTAAATGCTATAGATGAGCAAAGTAGTGATATAGCACAAGGGGAGAAAGATACAGCAGGTGAACATGAAGCTCAGGGGGCAGGAGATCAGGGTATAATGTTTGGTTATGCTTGTAGTGAAACGGATGAGCTAATGCCTTTGCCGATAACTTTAGCTCATAAGCTTACAAAACAGCTTGCAGAAGTGAGAAAAGATGGCTTACTTAGTTACCTTCGGCCCGATGGTAAAAGTCAGGTTACCATTGAATATAAACGAGGCGAACCAAAAAGAGCTGATGGCATAGTAATTGCAGCTCAACATGACCCTTCAGTTTCATTAGAGATTTTAAGAAATGAGATACGGAAGTCCGTGATTGAGCCTGTATGCGGCAAGTATATTGACGAAGACACAAAGTTTTATATCAACGAAACTGGTAAATTTGTAAAAGGAGGCCCAGAAGCTGACACTGGGCTTACAGGTAGAAAAATTATAGTAGATACGTACGGTGGTAAAGGTAGACATGGTGGAGGCGCTATGTCAGGCAAAGTACCAAATAAGCAAGACAGGTCAGGTGCTTATATGGCAAGATATATTGCAAAAAATATTGTTGCTGCTGGGTTGGCAGATGAATGCGAGGTCCAGTTATCTTATGCTATTGGTTATCCAGAACCGGTGAGTGTTTTAGTTGAAACCTTTGATACTGAAAATTGTGATGTAGATAAAATTGAAAATGCGGTTAGAGCAGTTTTCGACCTAACTCCATCTGGTATAAATGCTCAACTGAACCTGAAACAACCGATTTTTGAGGATACCGCTGCTTATGGACACTTTGGAAGGAGTGAGTTCCCCTGGGAAAAAACCGACAAGGTTGCTGCTTTGAAAGATAATATAGAGTAATCATATGAACCCAATTCACGCTGTATTATTAGGTATAATTCAAGGAATTGCAGAATTTTTACCTATTTCTTCTTCTGGTCATTTGATATTTATACCAGAGCTTTTAGGGTGGCAAGATCAAGGGTTAGCTTTTGATGTAGTTGTTCATCTAGGTACTCTCGCAGCTGTCATAGTTTTTTTCTGGAGAAAATTATGGAATATTATTAGAAGCTTTTTTGTCGCAGTCTTAGAAGGGGTAGGCGGTGAAACGGCTTCCGGGCAAATGAATAGAAAGTTAGGTTGGATGCTTCTGATTTCTATAATTCCAGCGGGAATAGTAGGCTTCTTCTTTGAGGATATCATTGAGGAGGCGCTTAGGTCACCTTTTGTTGTAGCTGTAAGTTTAATAGTTTGGGGTGTTTTTCTGGGTATATCTGACAGGTACAATAAATCTCTAGAAGCTAAAGATAAAGATAGTCTTACCGAAATGAACTGGAAGCAAGTGATAATGATAAGCATAGCTCAGGCTATAGCATTGGTTCCGGGTACTAGTCGTTCCGGTATTACGATGACTGCAGGTTTATTTTCTAAATTGGAAAAAGATACTGCAGCAGAGTTCTCTTTCCTTATGAGTGTGCCTGTCATTGCTCTTGCCGGCATGTTAGAAGTTTGGGAGCTATATCAAGCTGGGCTAGAATATCTTACTTTATCTACTTTATTTGTAGGCTTTATTATTTCAGCTGTAAGTGGTTTTTTTGCAATTTGGCTTTTGATGAAGATTATAAAGAAATGGAATTATCTTCCTTTTGTTTTTTATAGAATCATAGTAGGTATTCTAATCTTAATCTTTATTGTATGAATATATGTATACTTGGTGCTGGTAATTTTGGCACCACTATAGCAAATACAATAGCTAAAAATGGATATGAAGTCAGTCTATGGAACTGGGACGGAGACTCAGAACCGATAAAACAAATACAATCTAATCAGGAGAATGAAAAATATCTTCCAGGCATTAAGCTTTCAGATAATATCACTGCAACACTTAATATGAAGCAAGCTATTGATGGGGCGGATATGGTTTGTTTTATTGTTGCAAGTTCAGCTATAAAAAATGTAGTAGAGCAGGCTGGACAATACATTACTTCGGAGCAATTGCTAGTAAATTTCACTAAAGGTATAGATTCTGAGTCTTTAAAGCTTACTACTGAAACTATCAAAGAGCTGGATAAATCTAACAAAGAAAATATAGCAACTTTAGCTGGTCCAGCAGTAGCTAATCAACTGTCTAAAGAGCAGTTTACTGCTATGAATATAGCGTCTGAAAATAGCACCACAATAGAGAAGATTAAAGAGGTTTTGCAGAATGATTACTTAAAGCTAAACGAAACTCGAGATATGGTTGGCGTTCAGGTTGGTTCAGCTTTTAAAAATGTCTATGCTATTGCTTTGGGCATATGTGATGGAATGGATCTGCCTTTGAATACAAAATCCGCCCTGTTAACTATAGCAATAGAAGAGATAGCAGAGCTTGCAGAAAATATGGGTGGAGAAAAGGAGACTATGTTTGATTTAGCAGGAATAGGTGACTTGATTGGTACAGCTTTAGCAGATTCAAGTAGAAACCGTAGATTCGGAGAATACTTAGCCCAAGGAAAGACTGTGCCAGAAGCAAAGCAGACGGTCGGCCAGACTGTAGAAGGCATTGAAGCTGTTAAAGTATTTTGTGAATTAGCTGATAAGTTTGACATTCCTTGTAAATTCGCTAATTTAGTGAAGGGTTGTATTGAAGCTGGTACTTGTAATTTTGATAAAGAGCACTTATTTAACCTATTCAATGAATAAAAAAGAATTATTTAATAAAATTT
The DNA here is from genome assembly GCA_042218065.1 of Candidatus Magasanikiibacteriota bacterium. Lineage (GTDB taxonomy): Bacteria > Patescibacteriota > Patescibacteriia > Magasanikbacterales > UBA922 > JBDGRJ01. The sequence goes on from JBDGRL010000075.1 coordinate 6,092, forward strand.
ATCAAGTCTCGGAAGAGCTGGAAACCCCGGTTTATGTGGTTGGGGGTTATATTCGAGATGAGCTTATGGAACAAGAACACCCTGGATATAAAGAAAGTTTAGTGGTGGAGGAAAGAAACCCAATAAAGCCGGTTTTAGAACAAGATGTGACAGATGAAGAAACTGCGGAGCCAGAGATAATAAAACCAAAAAGTAAGGAGGATATAGACTTTACACTTGAAGGGAGCGGAGTTGAGTTTGCTCAAGAGTTTGATGAAAAGGTAGATATTGGATCTTTAGTTTTATTTGAAGACTTTGATACGGCTCGTTATGTAATTGAGGATGATCACGGAGGCTTTGAATTAGAGTTTGCGGGGACGCGTAAGGAGAGCTATCAAGAAAATTCCAGGAAACCAGATGTAGAGTCGGCTACTCTAGAAGAAGATCTGCATAGGCGAGATTTTACTGTCAATGCAATGGCTAAAGAGATACAAGAGAATAGTTTAGGGGAGTTGATAGATCCATTTGGTGGCAAAGAGGATTTGGAAGAAAAAAAATTGGCTACCCCACATGATCCCGACAACACCTTTCAAGAAGACCCACTTCGCATGCTTCGTGGAGCGAGATTTGCTGCTAAGCTGGATTTTGATCTAGAGGACAGGGTTAAAAATGCCATTAAAGATAACAGTGATAGGTTGAGTATTATTTCGAGTGAAAGGATAAGAGATGAGTTCTTAAAACTTTTGTCTACCCCAAAGCCTTCTATAGGTTTGTGGATATTGTATAATACTGATCTTTTTGACGAGTTTTTACCTGAGATTAAGGATTTCAGTCGAGAAGAAGAAAGACAGGGCATCAGCCATAAAGACAATCTTGCACATACTTTTGAAGTTGTAGATAACATAGCTAAAAGGACAAATAATGAACTTTTAGTATTTGCAGCTTTGCTGCATGATATTGGAAAACCAGAAACAAAAGAATTTGATCCTGATAGAGGCTGGACTTTTGATATGCATGAACATGTAGGAAGAAGAATAGTTTTTGAGATAGGTGATAGGCTCAATATGAGTAAAAACGATACCGAATACGTGGCGGATTTAGTTCGGTGGCACCAACAGCCAGTTCAGCTTATTATGGATAGTGATAATATTACTGATAGTGCAGTTAGAAAATTAGTGGTAGAGCTAGAAGAACAACTTGATGACCTATTGAAGCTGGGTCGGAGTGATATAACTACTGGAAGCCCAGAGAGGGAACAGAGATATCTTGAGAATTATGATAAACTAGAAGAAAAGATTATAGAGGTAATACATAGAGATAAGCTAAGAAAATTCCAATCACCTGTAGATGGGGATGAGATTATGGAGGTGTGTGGATTAAAGCCTGGTCCAACTGTAGGAAAAATCAAAGAAGATATTGAGAACGCCATTTTAAATGGAGAAATTGTTAATGAATATGAACCAGCAAAGGAATATTTACAAAACATTAAGAGTAAATATCTAGATCAAGCGGAAGACTGGGAGCTTCGTAATTAATTAAAAATTTTATGATATCAATTTTAATAGAGCTTTGGAATCAGTTTCTTTTTGAACCAACCTTTAACGTTCTAATTTGGATTTATAATAACTGGGCTGGATCTAATCTAGGGTGGTCTGTAATATTACTTACTTTTTTGCTTCGGCTAGTACTGCTACCTCTAACGATTATTAATAAGAGAAATAAAGCTAAAAATGAAGGTTTAAAACAAGAAATAGAGCAGATTAAAAAAGATTTTAAGGATGATCCAGTACTACAAAAGCAAAAAATAAGAGAGACCTTAAAAGAAAAAAAGGTCCGCCCTTGGGCAAAAGTTGCCTCTTTAGCACTACAAGGTTTAGTGTTGGTATTGTTATACCAAGTATTTTTGTATGGAATTAAGGGCAATAGGATAACTGAGTTTTTATATCCACCTGTTGCTTTTCCGGGCGCAATAAATACTATTTTTTTCGGCATAGATTTAGCTGCTACAGGCACATTAGTATTACCCGGAATTGTAGGTCTTTGGCTTTTGTATGATGTTTATACTGATACAAAAGGTAGTAATGAGCTACAAAAAAAGGATTTATGGTATGTAGTGGCTTTTCCTGCAGTTACATTTGCAATTCTTTGGTATTTGCCTGCAGTAAAGGCACTTTTTATTCTCGCATCGATTTTATTCTCTGTAGTAGCCAGCCAGATTATAGAACCGTTTTTTGTTCCCAATCAAGAGGGAAATTAGTCAAAATGCAACAATTGAGCTTGTAAAGTTTGTAAAATCACCTTATACTATCCCTAGCTTTATTTAATTTTACAATATGTCTGATAAATCTATAGACAAGTTAATGTACTCCTTCGTTATGGAGGACGTGCTAAAAGGGGTGTTTATCAATGTCCCTCCTGGGTATGTAGCAGTAGTATATGACCGAGGAAGAGGAGTACTAAAGAAAGTTTTGACTCCCGGATTGCATTTTAAGATTCCTTTTTGGCAGAAAGCAAAGCTGTTTAATACTCAAACACTAGAATATAGTATTAGCAGAGATTTTAATTTAGAAAATAGACGAGCACTAGGAGATATTCCTATAGCAGCGGTTACAAAAGATGAGCAGAAAATTGCAGTAGAAGGGACTTTACTTTTGAGGTTAGATGTAGAACAAATACCGGATATTTGGCAGAATATAGGTGAAGATTTTGTGTCTAAGATAATAAGGCCTACTGTTAGGAGTAGGATTCGTATGGTTGCTAGTGAGTTTACAAAACAAGAAATAGTGGGCGAAAAAAGGGATTCGGTCGAAACTGAACTTAAAAATAAGCTTGAAGAAATTTTATACCCCCGCGGAATCTATGTAGAAAATGTGCTTTTGAGTGAAGTGGCAGATAGAGCTGAGTTTAGCAGAACAGCAGAAGATTAATTTTAAAAAATGGATAAAAAACCCAGAAAATCTTTACTTCTCAGACGTTTTGATTCAAATCCTCAGGATTATGAGGGCTTAGATGTATCAGCTGGTGGTGTAGTTGTAAATAAAATTGAAGGAGAGTGGAAGATAGCTTTACAGACAATACCCAAAGATGAAGAAGATGAATGGTGGTGTTTACCCAAAGGGAGAGTAGAGGAAGGTAGAGGTTTAGAAAAAACTGCTCGTAGAGAGATTTATGAAGAAGTTGGTATATCAAGTGAGGACTTAAGTAAGGAAAGATATTTAGGCCAAGTTGAAAGATCTTCTAGGACTTACAATGTATGGAAAGAAATACATTATTTTTTATTTTTCACTAAGCAAAAAGATCTTCAGCCTGCAGAAGATAAACATGAAGGGAAGTGGTTTGATATAAACCAAGAGAAATTATCTACGGTAGAAGAACAAAACGAGATTATAAGATACGCTGGTGTATTTCTTGATTTGAACTAATATTTTTTTCAAATATTCAACCTTGTTTGACTAAGGTAATTAATAACTCTATAATCTTTTTAGAGCTTTTCGCCCTTTCAACAGCCGGGAGGAAAATATGAAAGTAATAGAGTTCTTGGGTATGCCGCAGGCGGGGAAAAGTACAAATATTGAATCATTGGAATCTCATTTGAAGCATGAACGTAACTGTAAAGTTAGGAAAGTAGTTGAAGGTGCAAGAATTTGCCCTATAAATAAAGAGCGTAGGTTTTACTACAACTCTTGGTCTTTTCATCGTACAATTAACAAACTTATTGAGGTTACAGGTGGGAGCGCTTTTGATCATGTATTAGTTGATAGGGGGCCATTTGACTCTAAATTGTTCACCAAAGCTTTGAGCCGAAATGGTAGCATAGATTCCAAGGTAGAAGAAGATTCTATTCAGTATATGGATAATTTTCAAGAGCTGATTGATTTAGTGGTGATTTTTATGGTTGATCCGGAGGTTTCTATTTCTCGGGAGAAAAAGTATAACGATATAGAAGGGCGTGTAATGAATAATGAATTCCTTTCAATTTTGTACGAAGAATATGTAAGTTTTTGTGAAAGATACTCCAATCAAGAAAACTTTTTAGCCATAGATGGAGAAGACCCCATTGAAGAAAATCATGATTTAATTACAGAAAAAGTCCTTTCTTAAGTCTAGGTTCAAAAACCGCTGACTTGCATAGTTAGCGGTTTTATTTTTTAAAGTCTTTGGTGAGAGACCGTTGAGAAACTATCCTAAAGCCGGGTTCGGACTATTTCTGAGCTTCGCTGGTCAGGCAAGCTGAAGGCTTCAGCTCAGAATTAGTCCTGCACCCTTTTGATTATGTAAGTTTTTCAACGGTCTGTGGTGATATATTTGCAATTTAGTTTCTTTTTTGTTTCACTAAAGTTACGCCCTTTCAAAAACTACAACGGAGGTGGATATGAGACATACAAGAGACCCCCTATGGCTAGTTTTTATAAAACAAGAACGAGATGAACTTGAGGTTCTATTTCAGGAAGGTAAAAATGAGAAGGTCATCAAGGCCAAAACATCAGGAGAAGTTCAAGAGTGTATTAACTTAAGCAAAAGCGAAGAAGTTGAACGGCTGATTAGACTTTTGAGGAAAAATAGTAATTGTTGTTCAGTTCTTGGTTTTCTGTGTACTGAAATTGTCGTTGAAGATGCAAATTATAGCCCGGAAGAAATTATGGAAAAGGAAGTTTTTGGAACCAGTCTTTCTAAATGTATTCCTTCTATACAAAAGCCACAGGATTATGTTGAAGAGATAAAATTTATAAAAAAGAAATGCCTCCAATACAAAATTTCAGGAAGCACATTTGATGACACTCCTGCATCATGATTTAAAATGGTGCAGGTTTTTCTATTAAATATCATGTGCATTGTATATTTTATTGTAAATCTGGTATCATTAATTACAAGTTTGATAAAAAAATGCTAATTAATTTCCTCCAGACAATCAATGCTTGAATTTCTAGGTCTATTCTTAATAATATCCGGCTTCATTATCGGGCTCGGTGCCG
>JBDGRL010000076.1:0-1755 GCA_042218065.1 Candidatus Magasanikiibacteriota bacterium
TTAGTCATATATACAAAGCTTGCAAACCACTTTGCGTCAATATTGCTTTGTTTTATTAACTTAAAAACTTATGTTTAAAAAAATAATCTCAAGTTTGGTTTTGTTGGGATTGTTGGTTGCAGTGCCGGTTCAAGCTCAAACGGGTAATTTTGAGCTTCCAAACCCCGGCATTACACCCGACAGCCCATTTTTCTTTTTAGATCAGTGGGGTGAAAGGATCAGCGGCTTATTTGCAACAGGAGCAGAAGCAAAGACTAAGCAAGCATTCAATAATGCTCAGGAACGCCTTTCAGAGACTAAAAAGCTATCTGAAAGTAAACCGGAGGCTGTGGACAAGGCATTGAAGCTGTACCAAAAAGAGTTTAAAAAAGCCTCCGATTCAGTTGCGTCGTCTAAGAGCGAAAAAATCTCCAAACTCGTATCCGAGGCAACTACAAAACATTTGTCGGTTTTGGAAGAGGTAGAAGATAAAGTTCCGGAGCCGGCTAAAGAAGCTGTCAAAAATGCAAGAAAAGCATCGACCCAAGGCCAAATAAACGCTTTAAATGCTTTATCTTCTTCTGATGCTTCAGGTGCTGTAAGCACTGCTCTTTCAGCAGCTGCTAAGAGATTAAAGGCTAGTAATAAAAAAGGCAACAAAGAAGATGTGGATGAGGTTCTAGATTATACGAGCAAATTAGAGGACTTGTCCGAAAAAATTCAAAACAGAAACAAAAAAGCAAAAGAAAAGTACAGTCAAAAAATAACTGACGTTATCTCTCGATTGGAAGACACGGACAGTTTGGAAGGGTTACCAGAAGAAGTCAAATCAAAAGTAAAAAATATTAAAAGGGAATCAATAAACTCTCAACTTAACTCATTAAGAGGGTTGGCTGAGGAAAATCCACAAAAAGCTGCAGAAATTTATTCTAAAGCCTCTAAGACTTTTGCGGATAAGTTTAAACAAGAGGCGGAACGAGAAAAAGACAGTAAGGATTTGGAGAATGATGCAAAACAGATGCAAAAATATGCGGAATTTGGCAAAGAAATATCCAGTATGGCACAAGGTCTAAAAAGTGGTGAAACCGAGGTGAAAGATTTGGTTGAAAAAGCAACTTCCCATCATGTGAAAGTACTTCAAGATGTACAGGAGAAAGTACCTCCGCAAGCACAAAAGGGGATAAATAAAGCCCTGGAAAATACCCAAAGAACACAAAAAGGCATAAGTAACATACCTACTAATGTTGGCCCTCCTACCGGAGTAAATCAGTCAGATGAGAAGCAGAAAGAGAAATCTAGGCAGCCGGGACCTCCGAAACAACTTCCTTCACAAGCCGGTTCCGACAATAAACAAGAAGCGGATAAAGAACAAGCAGGTCCTCCAGAGCAGGTTCCCACTCAATCAGGCTCAAAAGAAAAAAAAGAAGTGGATAAAGAAAAATCTCCCCAACAAGGATCCTCATCAAAACAAGGAGGAGAAGAGACGGAACAGCAACAGCAAAAGAATGAAGCAGAGCAAAATCAAGTATCTAAGAAAGACAAGGATCAAGAGCAAACTAGCCCACCTGCCGATGCGGGCGGGAATAGTCCGAGTGGTTACTAAAAATTAGACGAATATAAACTTAAAAACCACGGCTTCAACCGCGGTTTTTGTTTTTAAGTCTTTGTAATGTTGTTCGTTTACAAACTTGGATAAGTGCCGCCAAAGAAAGCAGCGTGAATTTTTGTCGGGCTGGCCGGACTTGAACCGGCGACCTCACCCACCCCATGGGCACG
>JBDGRL010000077.1:0-2324 GCA_042218065.1 Candidatus Magasanikiibacteriota bacterium
CAGGTTGGTCACCCCAGTCCATTATTATTTTTTTGATCGGCATTCTGTTTTTGTCTGCATGGGCGAAAAAGCGTGCAGTTGCATTGGTAGAGAGAAAACTACTTTGTTTTATCTAATATAAACCGCCTTACCTCTTCAGCTCCTTCAAACGCTTTTTTTGTTTCTTTCTCTTCAAAATCCGACTCAAAGCCAGGATATCTAGTTTCTAAATAATACTGATTCAAGTTTTCTAATTCCGAATAAACTCTATCCATATCGTTTACTTCCTCCTCCAAAAGAGAACCTAGAGCCAATAAGTCATGAGTTTTAGGAGGTGACTTCTTAAAATAAACTAAAGCACCTTTTAGATACTTTTCTACAATTTGATGCGAGAAAAAACAAATATCAACCAAAGGCCCTCCTTCTCTTAGTAGAAGTTGAGCAGATTTATAATTTTTATCTGCTTTTTTAAACCAATCTTTATAATTCGAGGGTTTATTGTTTTTCATATAATTTTTTGCCTCTATCAAAAACATCCTCCACAAAAAAGTTTCCCGACTTCCTTTGTTCTTTTATTTGCTTGGGAGTCCACAACATAATATCCAACGGATGTTTCCTGGGATAAATTGAACCGTCAACCTTTCTTGCCAGCTCTCTTGGATTTTCAGTTTCTTTTACAATAAATAAATCAATATCACTATCTTCATTCGGCTCCCCCCAAGCATAAGAACCGAACAAAATGATTTGCTCAGGTGAGTATTCTTTTTTTATCTTCTCTACTACTTCGTTAATAAACTCTTCTTTAGTTTTGGGTTGTTTTGTTTTTTGGGTCATAATGTCTTATTACAATTCTATACTAACACAAACTTATTTACTCGGTCAACCAGTTTAGCAAAAATATGCTTTATTTTTCTTTTATACAAGGAAAAATTATTGCATTTGTGGAAAACCGCCGTTGACAAACCCCTTTATTTATGCTAAGTTTTATTGTTATCCTAAGATTAGGATAAAGCTCTTTAGAATAAAGGAGGAAAATGCGTGTGGAGTAAAACCTGCGGCGTTGATGCCCGCTCCTTCGTGGGCGGGTTCCATCGCCGCAGGTTTATCCTGTAGTTTCAGCTACTCTCCAATTCCGGAGGTAACCCGTGCGAACTAACAACAAAGAGAAGCTTCAGATCAAGCTTTGGCTGCTTTGCTCGATTTTCTTTTTGCTGATTTTTTACGTTCCTTTTGTCTCCGGCTGCAATGGCAGCAGTCCTGGAAATGGAGGCATCGACGAAAATGACAATGGATACCAAGACGTGTCTATTGATTCCTACAGTGATGTCGTTGCTGATGTCGGAACCGATACTTCCGGAGATATGAATGTCAATGAAGATAGCTCCGATGGAATGACAAAAAAGGAATTTTGTCAGTTCTGCAAAGAAAAAGGACTGGACTGTCCCGAAACTATGCCGGACGGAGCAGGTAGTCTGTCCAAAGAAGATTGTATCGACCCGAACAAACCCGGAACGTTGAAAGTGACGGCTGAAACCACTGCCGAGAGTCCGTCGGTCTTTATCGACGGAAAAGATTCCGGCAAAGACGCTCCTGCCAGCATTGAAAAGAAGCCCGGCAAGTACAGAGTTGCTCTACGGGCTGATGGTTACTTGATGCGGGTGGACTTGATGGATAAAAAACCCGAGCAAGTGCAAGTAAAGCCCGGGAAAGAAAAGAAAGTGAAGATTAAGTTGTATCGGGATGGTCGTGGTACGTGGCAGAGTCAGGAAGATCCGAAGAAACAGCCTGTCGTAAAAATGCATACTAAGTCCTTTGAGGGGGTAAAATGTGAGTCTGAAGTATGGTTGAAAAATCTGGATGATGCAAATAGTTCATATTGTTTGCATACAGATGGCACTTTCAATTTGGGGTCAGAAGAAAATCCAGGAGCAGCCGGCAGTTGGTACAAAGGCAATTTTCTCAATGAGAAAAAAATTAAGTTTATCCCTTGTGCCAAAGTAACTGACGGTTGCGTTGAGCCCGAGGTATTCAAAAAAATCTCCGACTGCAGCAATTCCGACTGCTGAGTCGGAGTTCGTTCTACACGCACCGACCCGCTGGCAGCTTGTCTGTCGGCGGGTTTTTTATTTAATACTGCCGTTGTGGAATTACAATTATTTTTCCTTTGAAGCGAGTCCAAGGGTCTTGGTTTAATTGCTTTTTTGGGTTATCACACAAAGATCTTTGAGGATTAGAATAATCATTGTAACACCCAGGATCAAGATTGCCGTCACCGTCACTATCACAACTACCATTACACCACCCCCAGTTGTCCAGTACCTGTACCTTGGGGCGGTATACGCAGA
>JBDGRL010000078.1:0-3020 GCA_042218065.1 Candidatus Magasanikiibacteriota bacterium
TCAGGCTACCAAGACGCAGAAGTCATCTACCCATACTATCGACTACAAGAAGCAGGACATAAGGTGGATCTGATCGGCCCTGAAGCTGATACCGACTATCAGGGCAAATACGGCTATACCTTTAGCTCTGATATATCAGCAGAACAAGCAGACGGCTCAGATTATGAAGCTGTAGTAGTGCCGGGAGGCTGGGCACCGGATGCAATGCGGGTAAAGCCGGAGATGGTGGATCTGATCCAACAAGCTGAAAATAGCGAAAATACAACTATAGCCGCCATCTGTCATGGACCACAGCTTTTAGTCGAAGCCGATGTAGTAGAAGGGAAAAGAGCTACCGCTTACAGAGCCGTCAAGGTAGACCTGATAAATGCCGGGGCTGAGTTTGAAGACAGTGAAGTAGTCGTAGATCAGAATTTGATTACCTCTCGAACCCCCGATGATCTGCCGGCTTTTCTAGATGCTCTACTAGAGCAAATTCAATAATGGTCCGCACCTACGAAGTTGAAGGCTACCTAAAACACCTCGCTTAATATAGTTGCGAGGTGTTTTTTATTTCATTGTTGGATTACATAGATTGTAATAATTTGACTTACTATTTTTCATAATAGATTTATTACTGATTTAAGTTAAAAAGAGAATTTAAACTTGACTTTTTACCTAATTTTTGATAAAATTCTATTGTCAAAAAAATAACCAATAAAACCAATGGCTAAAAGCGCACTTGAAAAATATAGAGAAAAAAGAAACTTCGATATAACACCTGAACCTACCGGTGATGAAAGTTTCTCTACCGGTGAAGAGCCGATTTTTGTAATACAAAAACATTCTTTTACAAAAGATCAATATTTTTTAAGACTTGAATCACACGGTGTTTTAAAGTCTTGGAGAATACCAGAAGGCATCCCTTTGGACCCCAATCAAGAGCAGTTTGCTCGACAGATAGAAGACCACCCTCTAAGCTACTCTGAGTTTGAAGGCGAGGTACCTAGAGAAGGACATAATGCAGGAGAGGTGTCCGTCTGCGCTGAAGGAAGTTATGAAAACATGAAGGTTTCAACTCGTAAAACAATCCAAAAGGATATAAAAGAAGGAAAAGTTCAAATATGGTTAAAGAGTGAAGGAATAAAGGGAGGTTTTGAGATGAAAAAATTTAATTTAGGTGAAGAAAAATGGTTATTTAAAAAACTAAAAGACAAGCATTCTGAGAAAGGGGTAGAACAAGTGTTTTAAATTTTTAAAGAAAGAAACCCACAGCAAATGCCGTGGGTAAAGTAGTTTGTTTTTTCTTCATCAGTCTTTTTCATACGAAAGATATCTATTCAGCTCATTTCTTGTAAAATCAGGGCAAACTTCTTCAGGTGTCAAATCACCTGCGTCTAGAAAACTAAGAAGCATTTCAGCAAGTCTCCTTACCTCTTTAAATGTAGGTCCAGAATTATTATAAGCTTTACGCACCTCTCTAAGTTTCTTTATAGCTAAGTTTCTATAATTCTCTTTCTTGAGTTCTCTCAGCTCCTGTTTACTGGTCCCAATATCTCTCAAGGTCACATCTTCTAAACGAGAGTCGCACTGTATAGCTTCCTTAATAACAAATTCCAAGCTATCAAACTTTAAATTACCGCTACTAGATTTTTCTCTTAAAAATTTCAATTTTGCTCTGAGCTCTAATATTAGCCGGTTTTTTGTAGCACCTTCAAGTGCCTCACTCGTAAAATTCAGCATAGCAACCTCCTTGTCGAAGGAACGAGTCTAGAAATAATTTAGCAAATATAGTAAAAAAGTCAAATCGTGAGCTAAGTATTCAAAATTATACAATAAACAAACAAACATAAAAACAAGCCCTGCTGAGAAGCAGGGCTTGTGTAAACTCTACAAGATTTTTTCTAAAACTGAGCGGAGCGGAGTGGAATTTACATCATTCCACCCATGCCGCCTGGCATGCCTCCGCCCATTCCTCCGGCTGGTGCTCCGCCTCCTGCTGGAGCTCCACCTCCGGAGTCTTCGCTCTCATCTTCTACATCGGCTACTACTGCTTCTGTTGTTAGAAGCATGCCGGCTGCAGAAGTTGCATTTTGTAGAGCGGATCGTGTGACCTTTGCCGGATCAATCACCCCGGACTCTACTAGGTCCTCGATCTCACCCGTTTGTGCATTGAATCCAATGTTACCACTTTCTTCTTTGACATCTTCTGCTATAACTGCACCTTCGTATCCAGCATTGCTGGACAGTGTTCGGATAGGTGCTTCTAGAGCTTGTTTTAGAATTTTAACTGCAATTTTCTCGTCTCCTTCAAGATCTAGGTCATCCAATACTTCAGAAGCTCTAAGTAGTGCTACTCCACCACCTGGTACGATACCTTCTTCGATAGCGGCTTTGGTAGCACCTACAGCATCCTCGATCCTGTCTTTTACTTCGTCTAACTCAGTTTCTGTAGCTGCACCGGCTCGGATTACTCCGACACCTCCAGCTAGCTTAGCTAGTCGCTCTTCTAGCTTTTCTCTATCAAAGTCGGAGTCTGTTTGTTCGATCATATTTCTGATCTGCTGGACTCTCTCCTCAATCTCTTGATCATTGCCTTTGCCATCTACGATAGTTGTATTTTCTTTGGTTGCTGTTACTTTTCTAGCACTTCCTAGATCTGCTAGAGTAGCGTTCTCCAGCTTCATTCCTTTATCTTCTGTGATAAATGTAGCTCCGGTTAAGATAGCGATATCTTGTAGCATCTGCTCTTGTCGGTCACCGAAGCCTGGAGCTTCTACTGCAAGAACATTGAAGTTGCCTCGCAGCTTGTTGACTACCATTGTAGCTAGAGCTTGTCCTTCTACTCCATCAGCTACAATGAATAGCTCTTTTTTGCCTGATTCAGCTGCCTGCTCAAGTAGTGGTAGAATGTCCTCTACATCAGAGATCTCTTGGTCAGTGACCAAGATGTAAGGCTCTTCGTACTCAGCTTCCATTCGTTCAGAGTCGGTCACCATGTATGGTGAGATGAACCCTTCATCAAATCTCATACCTTGTAC
>JBDGRL010000079.1:0-2500 GCA_042218065.1 Candidatus Magasanikiibacteriota bacterium
TATGAGATAAACTTCACCAGGTATTTTTATGAGTATGAGGAGCTGAGAGATCTCGATGAGATAGAGGAGGATATAATGGAGATAAAGGAGGAGACGGAGAATTTGCTTAGGGAGATAATAGAGGAATAATACACTTTAATAATTTTATTTTTTTAGTTAATTTATAAAAAAGTTTTTATTTAATTAATAACAAATAATATGTCTAGAGAAGTTGGAGGTTTCAAACCAAATCTGGAAGAGTACCAAGGAGAAGAGGGTAAGAAAATGGCAGAATCTGAAGGAGAGAGAATGAAGCAATTAATTGAATCAGGAGAGGCAGAGGATTATGAAGAAGCTCAAAAGATAGTAGAAATGAGAGATGAAGTTAGAGACCTAGAAAAATTAATTAGTAACAGTGATTTAACAGATTTTAAAGAAAAGTTTCAAGGTGGCAAGTGGGAAGGGATTGCTTCTGCTATTTTGAAAGAAGAACTTTCTGGTGGGCAAGAGGTTTTAAAAGATATTAATTCCTTAAAAGAAGTTGTCAATGACGATGTATTAAAAAGAACAGCTATCCTTTTTGCTCTGAGTAGTGATCCTACATTTAAAAAATTGCTAGAAGAAGAGGCTGATGTGAAAGAAGAGGAAATGGATAGTTCTGCCCTCAAAGTTATTTCTGAATCAGATATTGATGTTTCTAAATTAAAAGAGATGAAAGAAAGGGATTATAACTCTTTCGATTTTTATGCAAAAGAGGCAATTTCACAAATTGAAAATGAAAATCTTGAAGAACCGCAATCTGAAGAGGGTTCCCACTTAAATGAGGAAGATATTCAAACTCTTGAAGATCTATCAGAAGATTTAGATGATAGAGATGAAAAAAGTGAGTATTTGACCCATGCTTTTGAACTGTTGAAGGCTGATATGGAGGAAGATGATTACTATACAAGTGAACCCCAGGAGGTGGTGGAAAACTTAGCTACCATTTTAGCAGCTATAGGAGAAGGAAAAGAAGAAATTTCTCAGAAACTAAAAGATGAACAATCTAGCTCAATTTTAAGTTATAACCCTTCAAAATTGGTTGAAGAAGCCTTACGTATGGCTGATTTAGAAGATACTAGTAAAGAATATAGGAAACTGTACTTCCGTAGAGAAGGGTCTGATGAAATTAAAGGCGAGGAATATCAAAGTAGATTTGAAGAACTTGAGGAGACAGAGCAGGAAATGTTAATGGAAAGAGCCCAAGAAGAAGCAGAGCTTATAGAGCAAGATAGGGAGTCTTTAAGTGAAATTTACGATTTTTTGTATGAAAATGAAGATATTTCTTTAGAAGAATTACAAAGCTTTCTTGAGAATAATAAGATTGAAAATCCTGTTTTAGAAACAGCTGCTATGACAGAACTAAAAAGACTTTTTTTAGTAGAGGTACAGAATTCTGAAAATGAATTAGAAGAGGTAATTGATGAAAATAAAATATATGTAAATGAAAATGAGTACATGAGAGTACCTGGTGAAGGTTTAAAAGAAAACCCCTCATATGGTAGCGTTGATCTGTCTAAAACTGCACTTAATATAGATTTAGATGACTTGCCCAAAGAATTAAGTATATCAGATGTAGAAAATATTAATTTACCTTATAAGATCTCTCAAGTTGTAAGAAATATTCGTAACAATCTTTCTGAGCATTTGTCTAGAGGTCGTAATTTAAAAGAAACTGATAGTGAAGAAGAAGCAAGAGAAAAACTTAGTTCATTCGGCGATCTGCCAGAGAAGTTGGAACAAGAAGATGGTCATATAACTGATAACTTTAGGAAGTTAACGAAAGCGGCATATACTACTGCTAAATTAGAACAAAGAAGATAAAATATTATAGACACTCAACACAAGCCTGGCTAAATACCCTTAGCCAGGCTTTTGAATAAATATATGACTAAAACAAAACAAAAATATCAAAATTATAAGGATTCTGAAGTAGACTGGATAGCTAAAGTTCCGAAAACTTGGGGTGTAGAGAGGGTTAAAAGTGTAATTAAAGATGAACAAAATGGCTATTGGGGTAGCAAAGAACAGAACGATGAAAATGATGTGAAGTGTATAAGAGTAGCTGACTTTGATTATCAAAAACTAAAAGTAAAAGATAAAAAAGATTTCACTGTCCGAAATCTAAGTTCCGATAAAATAGAAAATCTTTCACTACAAAAAAATGATCTACTTATAGAAAAGTCAGGAGGTGGGGATAAAACACCTGTAGGGAGAGTTGTTATTTTTGACAAAAACTTTGAAGCTATTTGCTCTAATTTTATTGCTAGATTAAAAACAAGAAACAATTGTGATAACAAATTCTTAAATTATGTTTTTGCTTGGTTGTATTATATTGACTTAAACACTAGATCAATAAAACAAACTACCGGCATACAAAACTTAGATACATATCAGTACTTTTGTGAAAAATTTCCTTTACCACCCAAAAAAGAACAACAAAAAATAGCAAACTATCTCGACGAAAAAACTTCCAAAATAG
>JBDGRL010000008.1:0-1093 GCA_042218065.1 Candidatus Magasanikiibacteriota bacterium
TCACTTCCAGCTAGATTCATGTCTCCTTTTTCTTTTACTTTCTTCCAGCTTTCTTCATTCACGAAGTTTTTCCAGTTTGTCACTTCCGCTTTGATAAAGTTTTCCTGGAAGTCTGAATGTATTTTCCCGGCTGCCTGTGGAGCGGTGGAGTCCCTCTGTAGCTCCCAACCTCTGGTTTCTTTATCGTTGAAGGTAAAGAAGGTAACTAGATCAAGTATGTCGTATCCGGTGCGGATAAGCTTGTTTAATCCTTGCTCTTCGAGTCCGAACTCTCTTGAGAACACCTCAGCTTCTTCTTCGTCCATATCCACCATTTCTTCTTCCAGCTTGGCATTTACATAGATATGCTCAGCTGCATCTTCTATAGTTAAGTTTATATCCCCAAGTGAGTCTTTAGCTGTGTTTATTACATAAAATTGAGGCTTGGCTGAGAGCAGATTCAGCTCGGATAAGAACTCTTTTTCCTTGTCTTTATACTCTAAATCTCTGGCCGGCACCCCTTCTTGTAGATTTTCGTTCAGTTTTCTAAGTAAATTTAACCTCACCATATCTTCTTTGTCGGTCTTGCCTTTGGTTTGTCTTTTGGCATCCTCTTTATGGGTTGAGACTTTTTGCCAGTCAGACATTATCAACTCCAGATTTATTGTTTCTCCCGCCTTTTTTGGTTTTATATCTTCTGTGCTCTCATCTTCAAAGTCTCCTATGACATGGGCAATAGCATCTACCTCACTTATATGTGACAAAAACTCATTTCCCAGCCCTTCTCCTTCGTGAGCTCCTTCTACCAGACCAGCGATATCTACGAACTCGATAGTAGCCGGGACTGTCTCTTCTGAATCGGTAACCTCTGCCAACTTCCAAAGCCTATCATCTGGTACTTCGACTACACCTACATTCGGCTCTACCGTACAAAAGGGGTAATTTTCAGCATTAGCTTGGCGTGAGCCAACCAAAGCATTAAATAGAGTGGATTTTCCAGCATTTGGCAGTCCTACTATTCCTATTGATAGCATTTGTTTTTATTAATTTATTTGATCCAAAACCTCTTTAACATTATCATAGCTCAACCTTTCTTTCGCATCATCTATCTTCA
>JBDGRL010000080.1:0-3886 GCA_042218065.1 Candidatus Magasanikiibacteriota bacterium
GAATAAATTAAAACTTCATTTTATCATAAGTGTTGCGATTGGTATTGAGGATGGCAGGCAAGTAGAAGATTTGATTTATTTTAAGTATTGTTTTATAATTCCCCTGCAATTTAATTTCAATTCAAGTACTCCCCAAGAGTATAATTGGGAGTTCTATATCTATTTCTAGCCTCTATGGCTGAAGATACTGAACGTATCAAAAATAAAATCGATATAGTCAATTTTATTTCTGAGTATGTCGATTTAAAACCGGCCGGTAAGAACCATAAAGCACTGTGCCCTCTGCACAATGAGAACACACCCTCTTTTATGGTGAATAGAGAAAGGCAAATGTGGCACTGCTTCGGTTGTGGTCGAGGTGGTGATATTTTCACTTTTATTCAAGAGATGGAAGATATGGATTTTGTAGAAGCCCTGCAGTTTTTAGCAGAAAGAGCTGGTGTCGAATTATCTAATAATTTTCAAAATAAAACTCAACAGAACTTAAAGAATAGGCTCAGGAATATAAATGAAGAAGCAGCTGAGTTCTATCATAATTTTTTGGTCCAGATGGACTCTGCTCAAGAGGCTAGAGAATACTTGAAAAATAGGGGGCTAACTCAAGAAACTGTAGATTATTGGCAGATTGGTTTTGTGCCTGATCAATGGGAGCTTTTGACTCAATATATGCTGAATGAAGGCTATGCAATAGATGATTTAGTGGAGTCTGGACTTACTAAGAAAAAGTCAGAAAACTCCGATAGACAAACAGGTAGAGGCTATTATGACCGTTTCCGTGGTAGAATTATGTTTCCAATTCGTAATGTTCATGGTACTACTGTCGGCTTTACTGGTAGAACTATAAAAAAAGATGATTATGTAGGCGGAAAATATATAAATACACCCGATACTCCTATTTATGACAAATCTGAAATAGTCTTTGGCCTCTATAAATCCAAGCAAGAAATAAGAAACCAAGACCAAGCAGTATTGGTAGAGGGTCAGATGGATGTAGTAGCTTGTCATCAGGCTGGGATGGAAAATGTTATAGCTGTCAGTGGAACCTCACTCAATGAGGCTCAGATAGATTTATTAAACAGATATACTGATAATTTAAGCATTGCTTTTGATAATGATGACGCTGGAGTTAAGGCTGCTAAAAGAGGTATCAGAATGGCAATGGAGAAGGGTATGCATGTTAATATTATAGAAATACCGCCTGAACTGGGTGAAGATCCGGATGAAGCTGTTAAAAATGATAAGGAGGGGTGGTTCGAAGCAGTTGAAGAAGCTCAAGATATTATGGAATGGTATTTTGAGTGTGCTTTTGAGGAAGTAGATATAGATGACCCCAAACAAAAGCAAAAAGCAGTAGATGAGTTATTACCTGAGATAGCAAGTATTTCTTATGCGGTGGAGAGAGACCATTGGCTGCAGCAGTTGGCTGATAGAGTAGGCGTCGAGACCAATGTTTTGCGAGATGATTTAAAGAGATTCGAAACCAAGGATAAAAATCAACAAGAACAACAAGAGAAACCAAAAGAGTCTAAAAAGACTAAGAAATCAAGGCTAACAAAGTTAATGGAGTATTTCTTAGGCTTATTACTGCGTTTTCCTGAGCTAGAATTAAAAGAGTTTCCGTTTAGTATTGAGAGAGAATCAGATAAAGAGCTATTTAAGTTATATCAGGAGATTTCCGTAAAAAACAGAGATGTAGATCAGTTAAGGAGTAAGTTTAAGAAACAAGAAGGAGAAAATATTATAGATTATTTATTAATGTTATCTCAGAATATTTTTCCAGATTTAAGTTCAGATGATGCGGCTGATAAAATACGAGGAATTGGGTCCAAATTAAAAGAGGAGTGGGTTAAGAATAAGAGAAAATTTTTGCAAAAAAAGATTCAACAAGCTGAGAAAAATAACAACGATAAAAAAGCAGAAAAGTTATTAGAAGAACTAAAATCTTTAAATAATTAAAACTTAAAAATATTTAAAGTAAAATAAATTTTTATGACAGATCGAGAACATGACGCCAAACTCATCTACAAAATGGAAGAAGAAGATGAGAAGAAAATTAAGAGAAAGACTAAAGAGGAGATAAAGGATTATGCTGAAGAACAATACGATATAGAGTTGAGCACCAATGATTTAAAAAAGGAAATGATAGAACAATTCTTTAGTAAACTCGAAGACAAATTAGCCAGAGTAAAAGAAAGACAACGACAAAGAAAAGAGAGATTAAAAGAAAAAATAGAGAATGAGTCTGAAAAGAGAATTAAGCGCATGACCAAGGAGGAGATTAAAAACTATGCAGAAGAAGAGTATGGGATCGAGCTAAGCACTGATAACCTAAAACGGGAGATGATAAACAAGTTTTTTGATATCTTGGACAGACTACTTGAGGAGCCTGATTTTGGTATTGAAGAAGAAGAGGTATCACTTAAGAAAAAAATACAGCAAGAGAAAAAAAGTGAATTAAATGAACTCACAAAGAAGGAGATAAAAGAGTATGCAAAAGAGGAATATGATATAGAACTAAGTTTGAATGACCTAAAGGGGGAGATGTTAGACGACTTTTTTAATCAGCTAGAAGACATAAAAGAGACTGCACCTCCTACTGATGAAGAAATAGAGGATCTTATTGAAGAAGGGCGAGCTCGGGGTTTCGTGACAGAAAAGGAGGTTTTACAGGTTTTTCCTTATTTAGAAAAATATATTTCAAAATATGAAGAAACGTTAGAGCGGTTTGAGTTGGCGGATGTATCTGTTGTTTCGGCTAAAGAGACACAAGAAGGTGGATATCTAGGCAATTACTCTGAAAGCAAAGAAAATATCTCTGAATTTCAGGGAGAACAGCCTGATACAGAGCATGGTAAGTTTGATTTGGGTAGTATTCGCAGAGATTCGATTCAAATGTATCTTAGAGAAATTGGCAAAATTCCGCTACTGGACGCTGATGAGGAGGTTGAGCTAGCAAAAAGAATAGAAAAAGGAGATAAAGAGGCGGAGCGTCATATGATAAAGGCAAACTTGAGACTAGTTGTATCAATAGCTAAGAAATATGTAGGTAAGCACTTAACTCTACTAGATTTGATACAGGAGGGTAATATAGGTCTATTTAAAGCAGTTAAGAAATTTGACTATCGAAAAGGCTATAAATTTTCTACTTATGCAACCTGGTGGATTCGCCAAGCTGTGACCAGAGCACTAGCAGATCAGTCTCGAACTATACGGATACCAGTTCATATGGTTGAAACAATTAATAGATTTATCAAAAAATCAAGGAGGCTGCTTCAAGATCTAGGGAGAGACCCTACTGCTGAAGAAATAGCAGCTGAAATGAGTGTAGATGTAGATAAAGTTAAACATATCATGAAAATTTCACAAGATACCATTTCACTGCAAACTTCTGTAGGTGACAGTGAAGATGATTCAGAGCTGTCTGACTTTATCGAAGATGAGGAGACAATCAACCCAGAAGAAGAGGCAAGTTTAGGATTGCTTGAGGACTATATTGATGAGGCTGTTGAACAGCTGTCTGGTCGTGAGAGAAAAATTCTAGAAATGAGATTCGGGCTTGGAGATTCAAAAGGGGTTACTCACACCTTAGAGCAGGTAGGACAAGAGTTTGATGTCACACGTGAAAGAATAAGACAGATAGAGGCTAAGGCATTGAACAAAATTGAAGATCTAGATGTAGTAAATAAGCTGGAGGATTTTGAGCCGGAGCTGGAATAATTTTAGGTTCGGATTACCTTTGAGTTTCGCTGGTGAGACAAGCTCAAGGCTTCAACTCAAAGGTAATCCTTCACCCATATTATTACTTTTCTAAAACTTTACTTGGCCCGCGCTTGCGAGACTTGAGCACTTTACTGACAAAGACGGGCCATTGATTAACACTACAAAA
>JBDGRL010000081.1:0-3835 GCA_042218065.1 Candidatus Magasanikiibacteriota bacterium
TAAATGAGATCAAAAATTTGTTGTTGTGGTTGTATTGAACTAAGAGAACTTGAAAGAGTCATATTTTTGTACCCCCTCGCGGTCTAGTACTAATTAACTCTGGGTAAGTTAAGGGGTAATTCGGGGTCGGTTTTGATGAGGCGGTTGATAAAACAAAAGAAGCTCTGGAAGAAGAGGGGTTTGGTGTGCTGACAAGTATAGATGTAAAATCTACCTTAAAACAAAAACTAAACGTAGACTATGATGATTATGTAATTTTGGGTGCTTGCAATCCTGAGTATGCGTATCAAGCTTTGCAGGCTGATAGACAGATTGGACTGCTGCTTCCTTGCAATGTGATTGTATATAAAGAAGATGAAGATGTGTTTGTGGCTGCAGTTAAACCCACAGAAGCTATGAAAGCAGTAGATAATGCTGAGATTGAGAATATTGCAAAAGATGTAGAGAGAGACCTCGGAAAAGTTATAGGTAAGCTGTAAACTTTGATAGATAAGTGGGGGCTGTAAAGTCCCCAGTTTTTAATAAGGTACTTATTTTGCTAAAATCATATTAAGATTCAAGAGAAATAAATATGAATTTTCGAAAGTTATTTTTTACGACAACTTTGTTTTTAATTCTATTTGCGTCTGCGACTAACTGTTTAGATAGTGACTTTTTTGAATCTAGTCATAGCTATTCTTCTTACGGTTCTTGTCATGAAGTATCTCAAGAATTTGAGCCGTTTAGAGAAGTTGAATCAGTAGTCGCAACAGTAAAAGAAAGAACTGACGACGGTTTACTCAGTTATGCTGGATTTAGTGACTTTACCGTAGCCACTTCTATTTTTGCTGTATTATTTTCTTTATATTTATTATCAAAAAGACGTTTGTTCCGTCTCATATATAGCATTCCTCGACTTTTTAATAAGTGGAAATATATACTCAAGCAAGGGATAATGCACCCTCAGGTATGGTAGAAAGCGGCATCTGAATGACTACTGTAAGAAATTTTTAACCAAATAAAAATATATTATGAACAAAAAAATTCTCTTAGTGTCTGTTTTTGTAGTGGCTGCAGTTGGGGGTGCAGCTTGGCTAGGTGCTTTTAGTGTGGAAAACGATAGTAAACCCCAAAAAACTCAAACAAATGTAAACCCATCAAAAGCTGGTAAAGTACGAGAAATTAATATGATAGCTAAAAAATGGCAGTTTAAACCTTCTACTATTACAGTTGAAAAAGGTAAAACTGTTCGTCTTAAAATCACTAGTCAGGATGTGATGCATGGCTTGGCTATTCCAGAACTTGGTATAAACCAACAACTACCTCCGGGAGAAACTAAGACTGTAGAGTTTACTGCAAATAAGAAAGGGAAATTCAATTTTGCTTGTTCTGTATATTGTGGACGAGGTCATGGTAGAATGACAGGGCGGATAATAGTAGAGTAATCTCACTTGTACGAATAGATCAAATTGTTCATTTATTAGAAATAAATTATGAAACATAAATACAAAAATTTAGCCCCTGTCGTTCTCAGGATAGGAGTTTCACTTGTATTTTTGTGGTTCGGAATTAATCAGCTCATTAATCCAGGGTCTTTCATTGGCTATGTGCCTCAGTGGGCATATCCTCATGGGACTCAAGTAGTTCACAGTCACTCATTTCAGTTCATGCACGTTGTTCCCAAGCCTTCAGTAAACAGCTTAGTAATAATAAATGGTATCCTAGAAACAGTACTTGGAATGTTTTTATTGGTGGGGTTGTTCATAGGTGTAACTTCTGTCATTTTGGCTGCTCATTTACTTGTTATAGCTTTAGGTATGGGGTCCAGTGAGATAGCTGTGAGGGATTTTGGTCTCTCAGTAGCTACTTTCACAGTGTTTCTGCTTGATTCTGATAAATATTCTTTGGATAGTATGATAGCACGAAAGGGCTGATTTGTATCTATGAGTTTTTTCTATTTTTATCAATTAACAAAATCATCTTATGAGTAAAACTACTTTAATCTTGGCGTCTCTACTTTCAATAGTTGCTGGATTGCTACATGCGAGTTTAGTTGCGTTTCATAACATAGCTTCTCCACCACTTGAGACGATATTCTTTTTTGTCTCTGGAATAGCACAAATTGCAGTTTCAGTATGGTTTGTTAGATCTGAAGAGTTTAAGCCTGCTGTTGTCTTGTTTGTCATCAACGGAGCTTTGGCAAGTATGTGGGCTTTAACTAGACTATTCCGCGCCCCTTTTATGGATTCTCCGAAAGGTTTGAGTACGCTCGGTGTGTCTGTAATACTTTTGGGTGTCGGGTCTATGGTTTGTACAGCTTTGTGGAAATGGTCAAAAAAGCATAGTATCAAAAAAGCATTTGGTTATTCTTATGCAGCAGTAATTGTTGGTGCAGTAGTTTTATCTCTTACACTTGGATCATTTGCATATGCTAGTGGTAGGTTGGGGGAAGTAGTTATGCCAAATAGAGAACTTAACCACAACCACGCTCACGGTGGGCATACTGATAATAATGATCATAGTTCAGGACAGAATGAAAAACATCAAGATGATAATGCTAACACTAAAACCGATAATACAAATGAAACAAAAGAAGATAAAGAAAGAACTCAAAACAAAGAAAAATCTGATAGTCAAGATGATTCTCACGGACACTCAGATGAACATGCCCACAGTTAAAACTTCTTCTATTCTTTAAGTTCGTAACTTAAAAAACAAAATATGAGTACAAACAGTTATGACGTAGCCATAATTGGCGGCGGCGTTATTGGTACTGGCATCTTGTATACTCTGAGCAAATATACTGATATAGAAAATATTGCACTGATAGAAAAAGAAAAAGAACTAGCTCAAGGTGTGTCGCACAAGACCAATAACAGCCAAACTCTTCACTTTGGCGATATCGAAACAAACTATGATGTAGAAAAATCGAGGAAAGTAAAACAAGATGCGGATCTGGTCAAAAATTATGTTCACATGCATGAAAATGAAGATTTGTATAGCAAAGACCACAAGATGGTATTGGCAGTGGGAAAAGATGAGGTCGAAAGACTAGAAGAAAGATATGAAGGCTATAAAAAGCTATTCCCAGAACTAAAAAAATACAACAAAGAACAGATAGCTGAGATAGAACCAAGAGTGGTAGAAGGTAGAGATGAGGACACAGAACTGCTTGCTCTTGTAAGTCCTGATGGGTATAGGATGAATTTTGGCGAGATCGCCCAATCATTTGCTAAACATGCTCAAGAAGTAGGAAAAAATGTAGACACTTATCTAAACACGAAAATCAAAAAGATCAACAAAAAAGACGGTGGTGGATATATACTTGAAAATGAAGGTAAAAAAATAGAGGCAGATGTGGTAGCAGTATGTACAGGCGGATATAGCTTGAAATTTGCTTATCAACTCGGTTATGGAAAAGAACTGATAATACTCCCAGTAGAAGGCAGTTTTTTTAAAGCTAAAAACATGGTCAACGGCAAGGTGTATATGATGCAGGATCCAAAGCTGCCATTTGCTGCAATCCATGCAGATGCTGATGTTGAGAATATAAAAGAAACAAGATTCGGTCCGGTATCTCGTGTATTGCCGATGTTGGAGAAAGGTAACCTAAAATCAGTGAAAGATTTCTTTGATATCTTTGAGTTTAGACTAAATGCGGTATTGAGCTTGTTTAATATTCTGCTGGACTGGACTTATTTCCAGTATGTGCTAATGCAGCTGATATATGATATCCCATTTCTTGGTAAATACTTCTATCTTCGAGAAGCGAGAAAAATCATTCCAAATATAAGATATAGAGACCTAAAGATGGCAAAAGATATCGGTGGAATCAGACCTCAGATAGTGAATGTAG
>JBDGRL010000082.1:0-6110 GCA_042218065.1 Candidatus Magasanikiibacteriota bacterium
GGTGAGTACAAGGGCCGAGAACATATTCAACGCGGCGTGGCTGATCCGCGTTTACTAGCGATTCCAGCTTCATGCAGTCGGGTTGCAGACTGCAATCCGAACTTAGACCAGTTTTATTAAGATTTGCTCCCCCTCGCGGGTTGGCTCCCCGTTGTGCTGGCCATTGTACCATGTGTGTCGCCCTGGGCGTAAGGGCCATGATGACCTGGCGTCATCCCCACCTTCCTCCGACTTGCGCCGGCAGTCCCGCATGTTCGTTTAACATACAGCAAGGGTTACGCTCGTTACCCCACTTAAGGGAACACCTCACGGCACGAGCTGACGACGGCCATGCAACACCTGTCCGGTACCCTCGAAGGCTTCCCCTGTTTCCAGGGGCGTGCAACCGGATGTCAAGCCCAGGTAAGGTTTGTCGCGTATCATCGAATTAAACCACATGATCCACCGCTTGTGCGGCCCCCCGTCTATTCCTTTGAGTTTGAGCCTTGCGGCTGTAATCCCCAGGCGGTGCACTTAACGCTTTCACTTTTTTGGGCGCCACTGAGAGGGTCGATACTCCCAATAGCTAGTGCACATTGTTTACGGCGTGGACTACGCGGGTATCTAATCCGCTTCGCTCCCCACGCTTTCGTCCCTGAGCGTCAGGCGTGTTCAAGCGGACTGCTTTCGCTTTCGACGTTCCTCCCGATATCAGCGCTTTTTACGACTACACCGGGAATTCCGTCCGCCCCTCACAGCCTCAAGTCTAACAGTTTTGGCAGCAAACTCCAGGTTAAGCCTGAAGGTTTTACTACCAACTTGCTAGACCGCCTACGAACCCTATAAGCCCAGTAATTCCGGATAACGCTTGGAGCCTGCGTGTTACCGCTGCTGCTGGCACGCAGTTAGCAGCTCCTTATTCCTGGGGTACCGTCATAAAGTTCGTCCCCCAGAAAAGCGGTTTACACCTCTCGGCGTCATTCCCGCACGCGGCGTCGCTCCGTCAGCCTTGCGGCCATTGCGGAAGATTCGTGACTGCAGCCCCCCGTAGGAGTCTGGGCAGTGTCTCAGTCCCAGTGTGACGGGTCACGCTCTCACGCCCGCTACTGATCGGCCTCGGTGAGCCTTTACCTCACCAACAAGCTAATCAGGCGTAGGCCCATCCTTGAGCGCCGAAGCGTTTACATGAGAGGACATATGTCCCTCATGACCATCGGAGTTTAGTCCGCCTTTCGGTGGGCTATCTCCGTCTCAAGGGTAGGTTACCAACGTGTTACTCACCCGTTTGCCGGTCCGGATTAGCTTCAAAAGAAGCTAACCGATCCCACGACTTGCATGCCTTAACCGCGCCGCCAGCGTTCATCCTGAGCCAGGATCAAACTCTTATTGAAGAACCGAGCCGAAACGGCTCGAGAAGTTCAAAAAGAGACAAGGGAAACACAATCCAGAAAATCTGGAATGCGTTTTTGCCACATACTTAGTGTGGAGTTTTGAATTTTAACGAACTAATTTTTGCATTACCAGTCTATACTTTCAAAATAAAAAGAAACCGGCTCAATCGGTCTCTTTCTTCCCAGTTCCCTGAACGAGGGCTTAGGAGAAATTCATCAATTGTAATGCTCAATTATTTTAAGATATCTCAAATAATTTGTCAAATGGGATATGAAACCGTTGAAAAACTTTAAAGAGATTCGAACCCAATATCAGCTCCCTTCAAGGAGACAAGCTCAAAGCCGGGAGCTGATAATGGGTTCTGCACCTCTTTCGGATTTTTTCATGGTCTCATATATCTCTATGATATATAAGAATTTCAATGGCTTTATATCCAAAAGTTATTAATATTTACAATTACTAATCTTGATAATTCTGATCGCTGTGATCTTTGCGCCACTGTCTTATTTTTTTGTGGTTTCCGCTAAGAAGTACCTCAGGGACCTCCCAACCATTAAACTCTCTCGGTCTTGTGTATTGAGGATAACTAGATTGAATTTGCTCTTTTTCACCTACTTGACTGTAGCTTTCATGGCTTAAAGATTCAGGGTTTCCCAGCACACCCCTAACCAACCTTGCTGTAGCTTCTAGAACTACCAATGCTGGAAGTTCGCCCCCTGCTAACACATACTCTCCGATCGATAATCTATCATCAACCATATAATCTGAAACTCTTTGGTCAACGCCTTCATATCTACCACATATTAATGTAAGCGTCTCTAAGTTGCTGAAATTCTCTGCCTTTCTTTGATCAAATTCTTCTCCTTTTGCTGAAAGCAGGATTGTTTTTTCTTTCTCATTATTTTGTTCTTTCAAAGCATTATTATCTTGTAAGGCTCTATAGATAGGTCCTGGCTTCATCACCATACCAGCTCCACCTCCATAGGGCTTATCATCTATTTTTTTATGCTTATCCTGAGAATAATCTCGTATATCAATACTATCTACATCTATGTGTTCTTCCTCTTGTGCTCTTTCAAGTATACTTTCATTAGTATATGTTTCAATAAGATCAGGAAAAATCGATAAAACTTGAAAGTCCATGATATAAGATTAGGAATATCTATGAGGATGATAACACTTTATCTGCAAAAACAAAAATAAGAGCTAAATATAAAAACCCCCGACCTACAATCAGTCGGGGGCACAGCTACCGTCAAAAACAACTACATGTTATTTAGAGTTTCTCTGGTTTTGGGACCTAGAACTCCTACCCTCTCCATTCCATTTGCTTCTTGGAAATCCATCACAGCATTTACAGTGTTTAATCCATAGTATCCTGTAACTTCACTCTCAAAGTAGCCTAGATTTTTTAGTACTTTTTGTAAGTTTCTTACTTCTGTACCCTGACTTCCTCGTTTTAGGTATCTGCTGAAAGTATATGGAACCTTTTCACCACTTTCTACAGATATTGGTTCACCAGTTGGGTATTGCTCACTTTCATCAATCGTAATTATTCTATCTAGGCGATAACCAAGTGCATTGAAGCTTTCTTGGTCTTTTATATGTCTTTTTACCAACTCACCTTTTTCGTTGGGTTCTAATCTATATACCTTATTGCTATCCGGGTACTTGACTAGAGAGTATGGAGGGTGGTGATTTGTATAGTCAATAGACTCTCCCAATTCAAACTTGTCCATTACTCTAGGATCTACATCAGTAATCATATTCCATTTATAACCAAGTTCTTTGAATATCTGACCGTTCTCGATCCAGTATCTCTTGTTGTCAATTATTAGATAAACCTTTGGATCTGTAACTGTTTTGATCATAGAGCCGGATCTGAAATCCTTCTTTGGTCCCCATGGCATAAAGCCCAGCTCATCATCAGGTACACTCATCAACGCATTTTGACTAACTGTCTGTACGTCGCTCCAAGAATCGAAGTAGGTAAAGAACACATCAGGATTTTTGAACGGCCTTTTTGTACCCTGTTGTGTGATATAGTAGACGGCGCTTGTACCAGGGTAAGTATAAGCTCGGTCGGACTTCAGCTCTTGCGGTAGTGGTTTTTCTTTCTTTTCTTCTGTTTCTTTCGGTTCTTCTTTTGGTTCTTTATCAATTACTTCTCCTTGAGGGTTGTAAGTAATACTGTCAGACTCAGTTATAGTTGAACCTTGAGAATCACGGAACTTAGCATATACAGTTTTCTCTTCTACTCCTTCTGAAAGTGTATATCCCATTTGGTTATTGGAGGGGAAACTATCGAAGCTTACTCCTTTAAATTGACTGTCTTCTGAAGGTGCTACTTTTTCTGCACCTCTTACATTAAATTCTATGGTTACCTCTCTTTTTGTAGTTACTTTATTTCCTCCATTGATTACTATTGCACCTTCCTTTTCACCTTCTTGAGTTTTGGTGACATCAGAGGAGCTGCTTCCAGCTCCGCCACCACCTCCCCCTCCGCCACCTGATGAGGAGCCCCCTCCTTGGTATTGATCATTTTTGCTTATAGTATAAGTTAGCGCATCAGGTGTAGTGGTATTAAAGTCCGAATAATTAGGACCTATACTGCTAATAGCTAAGTTCACAGTTTCATCACCTTCTTTTTCGGCATCATTAGTAGGATTAAACTCAGCTGTAGTCG
The DNA here is from genome assembly GCA_042218065.1 of Candidatus Magasanikiibacteriota bacterium. Classification (GTDB taxonomy): domain Bacteria; phylum Patescibacteriota; class Patescibacteriia; order Magasanikbacterales; family UBA922; genus JBDGRJ01. Next base: position 4,058 of record JBDGRL010000082.1, read on the forward strand.
TGCTTTTATTACCTTCAGGTATAGTCAAGGTTGGGTTGGACATACTGTAATCATTAGACGAAGCTGAACCAGGAGAGTCAGTATAATCAACAGTAACATCTTCTACAAAATAAGGTTCAGATAACTCTACTGCAAAGTTTTTCTTATCAGCTTCTGTACCACTATCCGAAGATTTTGCAAAGCTTAAGTTGAGACTAAAGATGGTGCTACTATTATTGCCGCTGTCAGAACAACCATTCACACAATAGAGAGTATTACTTACCGAAGCGTTCACATCCTTTATATCTACATAATCAAGATCCTGTTTTAACTTATCGACTGCAAAGTTCGCCTGGCTACCTGGAGTATCGCTTCTAAGCTTGAGTTGATTTCCTGATTCTCCTTTCAATGTAGTAGTATTGTGGACTGTAGTAGTAGCAGAAGTAGTTAGTTCAAAAGTTTGAGTTGAAGATACCGTTTTGGTTAAATTATTGAACTCAGAGCCTTTTATAGTTTGAGTAGCGCTACCCGTAGCATCGAACTCCACTGTGCCATTTCTGTACTTGAAAGTACCACCAGAGCTATCCCAATCACCAGCTATATTTATTTTGTAGTTATTGCTTGAATCCACATCTAAGGTGCCAGCATCAATAGAAAGATTACCTTCTACATCAAGTTTACCCGGTAGAGTCCAAGTGCCGCTTCCATTGTTGAAATTAATATTATTTACATTTGTAATATCCGAAGGAGTAGTAGCACTAACTGCTCCATCGAAAGTAGTAGTACCACTATCATTGTCGTAATTGCCACTGATAGTCACACTCTCATCTCCTTGAAGTCTGAATATATTATCATTGACTATATCATTGTCTACTTTTAATCCTTGACCATTCAAGTCTAGTTCATCATCACTTTTTATAGTTGCAGTAGTTACATGAGCCTTAGTATTTGTTAGTTTAACCACTTTTGAGCTACCATTTATTTTAATCTCACCAAGATTTGTATTGCCACCGTTGGCATCCAAATTATTGGTGCCAGAACCGTCAAAAGTCCAGGTTCCTGTTCCTTTGCTTACTGAGCCATTTATTGTTACATCACCCGCTGTGTTTACAGATTTATCTTGGGTAAGATCGAGTGTAGTTCCGCTTTTAATCTTTGTGTTGCCATCTATATTCAGGCTATCTTGAGGTACCAGAGTTCCAGAGTTGGACAGACTCAAGTGGTTAAAGGCAGATCCTCCTGAAGTTAGGTCCTGATTAGACCCACCATCAAATGTAGTTGTGCCTGAGTTAGGTGTAAAGGTGCCTTTGTTATTAAAGTTACCCGCTACTGTCAAGGTGGTAGTGTTAAGTGCTTCAAGGGTTGCGCCTGAATTTATTGTCACATCGCCGTTGAAATCAGTCTCATCGTAAGGACGGAAAGTATTTTGTTTTACAGTGGTGCTTGCTGCTGTTATGGCTACAGTCGAGCTTACCTGTCCGTTACCATTATTTATTACCAGCTCATTAAAGGTTTCTCCATCAGTTATCTTTTGGTTGGTTCCAGTTGCATCAAATGTAACTTTATCTGATCCTTCAGTGAAGTTATCTGTGTTTGCTTCACCTTTCCAATCTCCAGCTACTGTTACATTGTTCCCATTTGCTCCAAGAGTTCCTCCAGTCAGGTTAAGACTACCATTTACATCTAGGGTGTTTGTGGTTACATTGACTGTCGTTCCGTTCCCGTCAACTGTAAAGTTGCTAAAGTTATCACTGCCTATATCCACATCTTGAGTGGTGCCGCCATTGAATAGTGCGGTTCCGCCATTGGGAGTAAAGGTGCCGTCGTTGTCAAAGTCGCCTTGGAAAATTTGGTTGGAAGAGTTATCTGCTTGATAAGTGCCTTTTATTCTCACTGTGCTGCTGGCTAAGGTTTTGAGATCATTTACATTGGAGTTGTAAGTAGCATTGCTGCCTACTATGAAGGTGCTAGTTGCTTTTAAGCGGTTGGTTTTTGAGCGCCACTCACTTGTGCCGGTCACGGTCAAGCTACTAAAAGCCCCCGGCTCATTGATAGTAAACGGTCCTGTGCCAGT
>JBDGRL010000083.1:0-7251 GCA_042218065.1 Candidatus Magasanikiibacteriota bacterium
ATTTTATGGTTCTTTGGGGGTTATTTTGGTCTTGACAAACAGACCAGAGAAGAGAGGATGAAGGAGCATATAGAAACCTTTGATCTAAAGCCACATCAAGATAAAGAGTTTAGAGAACTTTCCGGCGGTCTCAAGCGTAGAGTGATGTTGGCGAGAGCTATGATGAACGACCCGGAGTTTGTCATATTTGATGAGCCTACTGCTGGAGTTGATGTCGAGCTTCGGCATGAGCTTTGGGGGTATCTGAAAGATCTAAACCAGAAAGGGAAAACTATACTTTTAACTTCTCACTATATCGAAGAGATTGAGGCACTTTGTGAGCGAGTAGGAGTGATTCACGAGGGCGAGCTAGTGAGGGTAGACAATAAGGAGGTCTTAATGCAGGATAAGAACAGCCTAGAGGAGAAATATTTAGAGCTTACTCAATAAACTAAAGATAATGCAGACAGTAACAAACTGGACTGGTCTAAAAACATTTATTCATAGAGAGATACACAGATTCCTACGAGTTTGGATTCAGTCACTGATAAATCCATGGATAAATGCGACTCTTTATATAGTGGTGTTCGGTTTTATAGTAGGATCAAAAATAGATCAGATAGCAGGGGTTAGCTATATTGATTTTGTGCTTCCGGGTATTTTAATGTTGAATATCATTCGAGCCTCTTTTTCACAGACCTCATATTCGCTTTATTTTCAAAGATTTTCTCGATATATAGAGGAAATATTAGTAGCTCCATTATCAAGCGTAGAGATGCTTTTGGGTTATATAGCAGGTGGTATAGCTAGGGGTTTTACAGTTGGTCTTGGGGTATTTGTGCTTGCTGTGCTGTTTAGTGCTGCGAATTTGGCCCACTTTGGCTGGTTCGTTTTTTATGCAATAGCGGTGTCCATTATATTTTCTCTAGCCGGGTTGATCATAGGTATGTGGGCTGACGATTTTGAGCAACTGTCAATGGTCAACACTTTTATTGTTACCCCCTTCACTTTTTTAGGGGGAGTTTTTAACTCCATAAATATGCTCCCTGAAAATATGAGGTTGTTAGTAAAATTTAACCCCTTCTTTTATTTTGTAGATGGACTTAGATATTCTATGATTGGTATACAGGAGTCAGATCCGTATGTAGGTTTTTTAGTTATTTTTGTATTAATATTAATTCTTTCAATATTAGTAATTCATTTGTTTAATATCGGCTGGAGAGTCAGAGAATAAAAGAAGAGGTTATATGATTAATTTTAATAAATTACTGAAGTGGCTATAAAAAAAGCAAAGCAAGCACTTTCAAAGTATTTCGGTTATGAGAGTTTTTTATCCAAACAAAAAGAAATAATAGAAGCTGTTCTTGGAGGGAAAGACAGCCTGGTATTGATGCCAACCGGTGGAGGTAAATCAATATGTTTTCAAATACCCGGGATAATTCAGCCAGGTATATGTATAGTAGTTTCTCCACTTATTTCTTTGATGAGAGATCAGGTTGATGCATTAGTAGAAAAAGATATTCAAGCTGCTTATTTAAATAGCTCAATTAGTAAAAAAGAACAGCAGGTAATCAAACAAGAGGCTAGAGCTGGAGAACTTGATATACTTTATACCTCTCCGGAGAGATTAAATTCGAGTAGATTTTTCAATTTTTTGGAAAACTTAAATATAAACTTATTTGCTATCGATGAAGCCCATTGCATATCTGCCTGGGGTCATGATTTCCGGCCTGAGTATACTAATTTGAAAAAAATAAAGAAGTATTTCTCAAAGCCCATAATAGCACTTACTGCTACTGCTGATGAACAAACTCGCAAGGATATTATTAAACAATTAGGGTTATCTGTTTCTAATACGGAGATCTTCAAGACCTCTTTTGATCGACCTAACTTGAATTTACAGATTTTATCTTCACAAAAAAAGTTAATAAGAATAAAAAAATATATTAATAATAAAGGCGATGCTTCTGGAATAGTGTATTGTTTGTCTAGGAAAAGCACAGAAAGGGTCGCAAAAAAATTGAGAGGGTGGGGGATAGATGCAAAACATTATCATGCAGGTTTAGATAGCTCTACCAGGGATAAAAGACAAAGAGAATTTATTTATGATCAAACTCAGGTTATTTGTGCCACCATTGCTTTTGGTATGGGGATAGATAAATCAAATATACGTTTTGTAATTCATTATAATTTACCAAAAAATATAGAAAGTTATTATCAGCAGATCGGTAGAGCAGGTAGAGATGGTGCAGATAGTGATGCAATCCTTTTTTATGATAAGGAAGACCTAGGAAAGTTAAAATTTTTTGCCAAACAGAGCGATAGAGAGGAGGTGCAGTTAGCTAAGTTGAACCATATTAGAAAATTTGTCGAAAATGATGTTTGTAGAAGAAAAACACTATTGGCTTATTTTGGTGAGATGTACCAAGGGCTATGTAATAATTGCGATGTTTGTGCACAAGATCCTTCTATATTAAAAGAAGATGAGGCGGTTAAGAAAGTTTTGTCTGCATTAGCACGCCTAAAAAAACATGTCTCAATAGAGAATTTAGCCTCTGTATTAATCGGTGAGTACAAGTACGTTATAAGTTCAAAGGGTTTTGATGACATTAAGACATTTGGTTTAGGGGATGATAAGACCAAGGAGGAGTGGAAAAATTATATTAATCAACTTATTAATCTTGGTTTGATTAAATTCTCTTTTTTAGATTCTAATAAAGTAGAGATAACCAAACTTGGGAAAAAAGTTTTGGTTGAGGATATATCTATAGAGTTATTTGAGCATGGCATAAAATCAGACCAAGCTTCCAGTAAAAATAAAAAGACCGGACAATTTAAAGAAGGCTATTTGTCTGGAGATTATGGGATTGAAGAATCTGATCAAGAGAAGGATAATTTATATTTTAAACTTAAGAAACTGAGAAAGAAATTAGCCAAAAAACAAGATGTGCCTCCTTACGTAATATATCATGATAGCACTTTAGAACAGATAGTTTCTGAAACACCACTGAATTTTAAGCAACTAAGGCAAGTTGAGGGTATAGGTTCTAAGAAATGTAATAAGTATGGTGAGGAAATTATTAACACAATTATAAAATATATCTCAAAAAACCCCGATGATTTCGACAACAAAAAAGTGGTTTATTGTAAGCATTACTTGGATGAAAATATTTCGGAAATTTCTAAATCACTCTGCCTAGAAACAAAAAAGATATATAGGATATTTGAGAAATTATCTAGATCAGGATACAATATCAACCTTACAAAATTTGTAGATAAAAATACAGTAAGTAGCATAAAAGAATATATTGAAGAAAAAGAAGAGGCAGTTGGTGCTGAAGAAGTGAGGCAGCACATATCAAGAAATCTCCCAAAAGAGAAAGTAAACTTTATTTTAACTCATATTGACCGGTAATTTAGTTTTTCATCTTTTCTCTCAGTTCTTTTACATTTATTCCCTCTTGTTTAAGCTCTTGATTAATTTTATTTACACTTCCTCTTTTTTTGCTGGTGTTTTTTATTTCATCCCTTTCAGTTTTAATAGAGTGTTTTAAGTCAGTTTTTTTACTTTTGAAAATTGTATAAATAGTGCTGTTGCTCTTATCTGATAACTCATCTGCTTTTTGCGTTGTTGGAACTTTCGGTGGTGTATGTGAAGCTGTAGTATAAAAATCTAGAAAATTTATCTCTAAATCAGCTTTTTTATCTGTTTGCTTAATTTCATTAATTATTTCCGGCATTGGTGCAGAGTTAATCTTGATTTTTTTAGGCTTTAAACTGTCTTCATTTATCCAAATTTCCAGTTTCTTTCCTCCCCACAGATTACTGAATTTTATTAAATCTGCTCTTTGTATTGAGCTGCTGGCGATCTGATAGATCTGTTTAGTGGAGTGCTGTAGCGCTGCTGGGTCAATTTTGACTTTGTAATGAAGATAGCTACTACCGTTAATATTTTCTTTACCTAGATCTTTTTCTAATTTTATTATATCTTTATTTCTTAAAACTTGTTTTATTTTTTGTATTTGGCTTTTATTTAACCTTTGTCTGGTTGAGGTGTTATTTTTTGAGCTACTATGGAGTTTTGTCCATTTTTTATTATTTTTTATTTTCAAAAAGGTATTTTTACTGTACTTTGCTACTTTTATGGTTTGGGTTGGGCTATTGAGTTGTAATTCATAGTTTAAAGTTGGTGAGGTATTTTCTGATAGAGTTCCGGTTCCCTTCATTTTTATATTCTTTAAGCTGTTACTTTCAGTTATTTTGATTTTTGAGTTCAGATTGATGTTGGTGCTGAATTTTACAGCATTTACATCACTTATTTTTTCTGTCATTTTTTGGATGTTTTTTTTAGCTTGTTTATTCACCTCTTTTCCTGCACAACCAAAAGCTAACAAAGTTACGCTCAAACAAACTAGAAAAAATAATTTTTTGTTCATTTTTTGATTATCATCACTACTTATTCATTATAATTATCACTTAAAATTAATCTTTCTGCAAGTTTAGCTACTATATTTTTTGTGGTATAATAAAGAAGCATTTAAATTTATTCATTCGGAAAATAGCAAAATTTTTTAAAAAACACATGTATAAATATTTTATACAAAAAGCTACTTACTTTTGTATATTTTTGCTAGTATTTGGTCAATTTCAGCCTGTATTTGCTTCTGTTTCAAAAAGCAGTAACTTTCAATTGATAAATGGGCAAGTAAATCCAGTGGTAGGCAGGGCGTCCAAAGGTGATAAGAACTTAAAAGGGGGTGGCAGATCTATCGCTGGAAGGGCTAATAGTAGTAATTTTGAATCAAGACAAGGCTCTATTTTTGGGTTTAAAAAAACTCAAACCACCCAGCAACAAACTTCACCCAATAAATCTACAGGAGGTGGCGGAGGTGGTTCTAGTTTTGCTGTAGCAGGTGTTGATAAGTATCAAGCTGACATAGATAATTTATCAGTAGTACGGATAAATACCAGCTCAGCTGAGATTTCATTTGAAACTAAAAGTGATACCAGGTCTGCCATTGAATATGGAACTGATGATGGTATCAGCACTTCCACCAATTTTGGAAATGACTTAAATAAAAAGCACCGATTCAAGGTCGAAGATCTGTTGCCGAATACCTCATATTTGTTCCAGATTTTTTTAGAAAACTCACAGGATCAGACTGATCGCTCTAAGATATATAGCTTCACCACTCTTCCAGAGTTTGGAACTCCTGCTTCTGTTTCTAATTTCAATTCAAGCTTAGTGCGTGGAACAGTAGTGCTCACTTGGAATAACCCTGATATTGAGGATTTTCGTACGGTTAAAATAGTTAAGAGTACTGAGAGCTATCCCACTACTTTAAATGAGGGTCAGTTAATATTTTCAGGAAAACAAGAGTACTTTGTAGATTCTAAAGTAGATCCTGGTCAAGAGTATTTTTATACCGCTTTTGTGATAGATACTTCTAAGAATAGATCCTCAGGTGCGGTTGAATCTGTAAAAATACCGAGATTATCTGAAGAAAGAGAGGCTGAGACGCAAGAACCAAAAGAAAAGCCTGAGGACAAAAAACCAGCAGACGAGCCTTCTGAATTGGAGCCTGATAAAGAATCTGAAGAAGATGAAAAACCTACACCAGAAGAGCCGGATATGGTTGATGAAGTGAAAGAAAAAATAAAAGACGAAGATGTTATTGATTTATCTCCACTTGAAATAAAGAAAAAAATAGAAGAAACAATAGAGGGTATAACTAAAAAAGAAAAGAAAAAAGAGAAAGAAAAAGAAGAGGTAGAGATAAAGATACAAGACCGGAAACCTAAAGAATATGAAGTTACAGTTCCGGCTAAACCCCCACCTATTCCGGATATTGCAGTTCCTACTCCAAAAGAAGAAAAGTCAGGGGCAGAGCAGGATATGAATATGTTCACTCTCTTAAAGCAAGAAGTATCCGGTAATATTAGTTATTTAAGTCGACAAGCTAAAAAAATATCCAGCTCAACTAGGGAAGAGGTTAACAAGATTAAGGAAGGTCTAGTTAGTGCTTCTGGAGAACTGAAAGGTGGTATTTATCAGCAGCTGTCCGAAGAAAAGAAGAGAAAAGTAAACAAACTTTTAACAAAAGGAAAGACACCCACAAAAACACCAGAAACTACTGCGAAGGTAATCCCTCATACATTGAAAGCAGAACGGGCGGGTGCTGATTGGCATATATATTCTGATTCTAAAGCTATGTTTACTATACCGGCTGATACCTTTAAGAAACCGGTCAAATCAATCACGGTTACAGTTGATGATAAAGGGTATGTCCTACAATACAATAAAAATACTGATAATTATGAGGCATTAATCGAGGCTCCAAGCAAAAAAGGTAAGTATGAGATGATCGTTCAGATATTTTATAAAGATGATACTTATGAACAGCTGAAAAAGACAGTTTTAGTAGACCCTTATGGCAAGGTTTATAAAGAAGTATTTAGAGACTGGTCCTGGTACAAGCCTTGGCAGATTTTCACTACAAAAAAAGTTGCAGTATCTAATGCTAAGGTGACTTTGTATTCGCAAAATCCAAATGGGAAATGGGTGAAGTGGCCAGGTCATCTCTATAATCAGTATAACCCACAATTTACATCAAAAGATGGAGATTTCTCATTTGTAGCTCCCCCCGGAAAATATTATCTGACTGCAAATGCTGATGGGTTTGAAAAAGTGAAAACGGATAAATTTGAGATTGAGGATAAAATTATTAATAAAAATATCAAATTAGAAGCACGATGGAATATTTATGATTGGGCAACTAGAATTATTTTTGGTATAATTATACTATCAGCTTTAGGTTTTATCACTTCAAGAGTGTATTTTAAAAAGGATTCAAAAAGAACAAGAGAAGATAACTCAAAGCAATCAAACTAAATGTTATCCGGGTCTAGCTTTCTAAAAACTGTTTTCTTGTCTTTGTTCTTGTTGGTGTTTGTGTTTATTTTAGATGTTTCTGTAGTTGAATCTAAATCAGTACCTCAGTTTATGAATTTTGAGGGGCAGCTAACTGATAGCAATGGAAATAGAATAGATAAAAAACAAGATCTTACATTTAGGATCTATACTAAAAAGACCGGAGGTAAGCAAGTATTCAAAACAACTCATAATAATGTTGACCCAAAGAATGGATATTTCTCTGTAGTTTTGGGTAGTAATAAAAAGTTAGAACTAGATTTTGAGCAAAGGTATTGGGTGTCTGTTGAGGTAGGCTCTGATGGGGAGATGGATCCGAGGCTGCCAATCAGTACTGTAGG
>JBDGRL010000084.1:0-2367 GCA_042218065.1 Candidatus Magasanikiibacteriota bacterium
TTTTTGTTTAGCCATTTTTTGTTATTAATCAGCGTACACATTAATTATACACACGACTGTAGTCTGTGTCAATTGGCTTAGTTATTTTATTTACTTTTTAGACTATGAGTTTTTCTTATATGGTGCTTTGCAATTAGAGACCTGGTATCAATCTTAATTATTGTCAGTATGTATGCAGCTGGTTAAGATGAAAGCAACAAGGTCTGTTGTAAGGGTAATATTCCTTCATCATGTTTTTGTGGTTATTTTTATCAAATTAAGAACCAAAAATTATGATAAGAGAGTATTTTGTTTTTTATTTAGGTAAAAAGTTGAAAAAATAATAATAAATTGTTACAGTTTAATTGATGTTGAATTTAAAACTTATAATTCACTGAAGAATGGATTAAGTATGAAAAATTTACTTTATGTCTCAATTGTACTTTCAGGATTTGTAGCGTTACAAGAACTTACATACATAGGAGAAACAAGTTTAGCTTGGGTTATTTTGTTGCTGGCTGTATCTGTTTGCTTGCAGGGGATTTATTTGACTAAAAACAAGTAATAATAGATTGTGAAATTTTCATATGTTAATTTTCTATTAAACTTATGTCTAAACTCAAAGAAAACGTTGAGTCATTTGGGTGGATGATATTAGTGCTGATTTTTTTAATTGTTTTCTATTTTATAGCTACTTTGTTTCTTGAAGGTAGTGTTTGGTTGGGATCGAAAATAATTCCTTGGCTAGCTAAAGCTGGGGGCATCTTGTTTTTGGTGCAACTCTTTGTGTTTACCCCATTAGCTTTTTTTAGAAAAACTAAAGCTTGGAGCGGTATTGCTATTTTTTATTCTTCTTATTTGTATGGGGCTACTTTGTGGTTACTTTCAGCTATAACTGCCTATTCTTTATGGGGTGCTGGGGCGTTAATAATTGGTTTAATGATTTTTGGTGTAGGAGTATTGCCGGTTGCATTTTTGGCTTCTCTAATTCACGGAGAGTGGTTATTTCTAGGAGGTTTAACTTTTATGACTTTTTTAACTTTCGGCTCTAGATTTTTAGGTGCTTATTTAATGAGTAATTCAAGAAATAAAAAAAGAGAAACAACTAACAAAAAAAATGTTATACACCAAAAACCAAAAGAACAAGAGTATAAAGTTTGGAATTTGAAATGGTGGGGAAATAGAGCTAAAAAATATAAAGTTACTACTTTGACCATACTATTGCTATCTTTAGCCTTTTTTTCTATGGTGTTATTAGGTAAAAATCCTAATTTTGGGACAAATTTAAGCACCACCACTACTTTAATTGCAGCTTTCATTAGTTATTTATTAATATGGTTATTGATTACTTTTATTATATCTAAATACCCAAAACGTATCTTTGTAAAAAGATTAAAAAACCACCCTGTAGTTACCTTAATTTTCGGAGGGGGATTTATTGTTAATCTGCCCTTTTTGTTATCTAAAATTAGTCCAGCAGGTTGGTTTGCTAAAGTTTTAAATGAGTCATTTTTAGTATTTTTGTGGTGGTTATTCTTTACATGGGTTAGTAAAAAAGTATGGAGATTTAATATTTTTAGTTGGGATTGGTACAGAAAGGCAATAGATAAAATTACCCCTTATACACATAAGTTTTATAAAATAATTCTTTATTTTGCAGCAGTATTGTACTTCTTATCTATAATTTATATTTTTGGCACTAAGATGGGTTATATGTCTTAAAGTAATTTTAAAAATAAACGTGAAAATGAAGAATAACATAAAAATATGGCGATGGGTTTCGGTAATTCCAGTAGCTATTAGTTCTCTCTTGCTACCTGCGGTTATTTTACTACCATTAGCTTTAATGACCTCAATAATTGAAGCGGTTTTTGGTGTTGGGCCTATTGGGTTAATCTTGAATAGTATAACTGAACCTATTTTGGGGCTAAACAGTTCTTATACAACATTTGTTATAGATTCCGGTGTTCTTACAGGTTTTATAGAAATTTTCGTTTTGAGCATTTTAATACCAAAAGATAATGAAAAAACTTCAAGAATATTGATGTATCTGCTTATTTTCTGGTTTGGACTTACTCTTATTATTTTGTTTATTGATAATGGCTCTGGGGAAGCTATATTAAGAACTATAACTCTAATACTTGGCGGGACCATTGGTCATTATGAAATAAAAGAGTCTTCACTTGTAGAGAAGCACGAAAAATTTGTTCAGGATAATATTAAGAAGATTTTTTTAACCTCTCTTGTTATCTCTGCTGTTATTTTTGTTGTTTATTTCTTTTTTATTTAGAAAAATCTAGCGTAGTAAAATGCCCGAACTCTTTACCGAAAATTACTACCTAGCCCGACTCCTCTTCCAGAGAGGATTGGGTTTCATTTACCTCCTCG
>JBDGRL010000085.1:0-12848 GCA_042218065.1 Candidatus Magasanikiibacteriota bacterium
ACCAGCTCAGTCAAAGTCGGAGCTTGTACAGCTGAGGAAACTACCAGCACTATCTCAGCTTCGAGATAAATTAGCTTACAGTACATATTGAAAAATTAAAGAAACTCTGTTATAATCTATCTGTCTTAATCTAGCTTAACTTAAAATATCATGGCAGAAGCACAAGAAGGCGATACTGTGACTGTAGAATATACGGGAAGAGTTCAAGAGTCTGGAGAAGTGTTTGATTCTACAGATGAAGAAGAGGAACCATTGGAATTTACTATCGGTGAAGGCAATGTACTTCCTGGTTTTGAGAGAGCTATTATCGGTATGGAGGAAGGAGAAGAAGTAACTGAAGAAATAGATTCAGATGAGGCTTTTGGTCCTCATAGGGAAGACATGATTGCTGAAGTAGAGAAAGATAAGTTTCCGGAAGATATAGATCTTGAAGTAGGTGGTGTTTTACAGCTACCTCAGCCGGATGGAGAGTATGTCCCGGTAGTCGTTAAAGAGGTTGGAGATGAAACTGTAACCATTGATGGTAATCATGAACTTGCTGGAAAAGACTTAAAGTTCGATATTAAATTAGTAAATATAGAAAAAGAAGATTAAAATTAAACTCTTGAGTTTAGCTTAATACCCCGCTAATTGCGGGGTATTTTGTTTTTTAGTCTTTATTTCAATCTTTCAGATAACCGTTTGGCATTGTATAATTAAGCTATAAATAAACTAAATTACTAATCGATGTTTACCGCGTTTTTCCAGACTTTTTGGTTGGTTTTTCTCATTTTATTTTGTGGACTAGGAATTCTTTTTGCTTGGCACAAAAAAAGAAATTAACTAATTTAGAAGTTAGACATAAAAGAAAGAAAATGCTAAACTGTGTCTGTTATAAATAAACAGCTATGGTTTTTGATTTTAGTTTTCTCAAAAATATTTTTGGAGACCAAAATGAAAAATGGTTAAAAAAGCTGGATCCTATTGTAGAAGAAGTTAATTCCTTAGAGCCAGAATTTGAAAATCTCACTGATCAGGAGCTGAAAGCAAAAACTCCTGAATTTAAAGAGAGGCTACAGAATGGAGAAACATTAGAGGATATATTGCCGGAAGCTTTTGCTACTGTAAGAGAGGCCTCTAAAAGGACTCTTGGTATGCGCCATTATGATGTACAGATAATTGGTGCAATAGCTATACATAGAGGAAATATTTCTGAGATGCGAACAGGTGAAGGAAAAACACTAGTAGCAACAATGCCTGCTTATTTAAACGCCTTAGAAGAAAAAGGTGTTCATGTTGTAACTGTAAATGACTATTTAGCTAAAAGAGATGCTGTATGGATGGGGCAAATTTATGATTTTTTAGGTCTAAGTGTTAGCGCTATAGGTTCACAAAGATCGAGCTACAAATATGACGGTTCAGCTGGGGAAGAAGGTAGTGATCTTGATCAGCAACGAGATGAAACAGGGGAGTTCAATGTAGTAGATGAGTTTTTAGAACCAATAGATAGGGCAGAGGCGTATCAAGCAGATATTACTTATGGCACCAACAATGAGTTTGGTTTTGATTATTTAAGGGATAACATGGTGCAGGAGTTTGATGAAATGGTAATGCGTAGAGGAAATGAAATGCATTTTGCAATTTTAGACGAAATAGACTCTATCTTGATTGACGAAGCCAGGACTCCTTTAATAATTTCATCACCCGCAGAAGAAGCCACTGATTTATATTATAAATTTGCAGATTTAGTTGTTCGTTTGGATGAGGACGAGGACTATAATGTGGATGAAAAAATGGAATCGGTGAGCTTGACTCAAAGTGGTATAGAAAAGATGGAAGAATGGTTGGGTATTGATAATTTATATACTGAAAGTGGAATAACCAGTGTACACCACATAGAACAAGCACTTAAAGCCGAGCTGTTATTTGAAAAAGACAAGGATTATATCGTAGAAGATGGAGAGGTGGTTATTATTGACGAGTTTACTGGTAGAAAAATGCCGGGTCGAAGATTTTCTGGAGGTCTCCACCAAGCATTAGAAGCAAAGGAGGGGGTAGAAATACAAAGAGAAAGCAAAACCTTAGCCAAGGTCACTTTCCAAAACTTCTTTCGTATGTATGATAAGCTTTCTGGGATGACGGGTACAGCTAAGACAGAAGAAGAGGAGTTTTTCAAAATTTATGGCTTAAAGGTACTAGTAGTACCCACAAATGAGCCAGATATTAGAGAAGATCACCCTGATCAGATATATAAAACTGAAAGAGGCAAGTTTAAGGCAATACTAAGAAAATTAAAGGATTGTCGAGAGCGAGGCCAACCTGTTTTAGTAGGAACAAGATCGGTAGAAAAAAATGAACAACTTAGTACATATCTAAATCAACATGGCATAGATCATGAGAAATTAAACGCAAAAAATCACGAACGTGAAGGTGAGATTATAGCTCAAGCTGGTAGACCAGGTGCTATTACTTTAGCGACGAACATGGCTGGTCGTGGAGTGGATATTAAGTTGGGTGGTAACCCACCTGATCCTAAAGAGAGAGAGCAGGTTATGGAAGCAGGAGGATTATTTGTACTTGGTACTGAAAGACATGAATCTAGAAGGATCGATAACCAGCTAAGGGGTCGTTGTGCTCGTCAGGGCGAACCAGGCGAAACCCAGTTTTTTGTTTCATGTCAGGACGAGTTAATGAGAATTTTTGCAGGAGACAGGATGGAGGGGGTTTTAGAAGGTTTAAATGTCCCTGAAGATCAGCCGATTCAACAAAATATGATTACTAAGATGCTGGAGAAGGCTCAGGAAAAAGTGGAGGGTAGAAACTTTGATATGAGAAAACAGGTTTTGAAATATGATGAGGTTTTGAACAAGCAAAGAAAAGCTATGTATAACAAGCGTAGAAAAATTTTGAAATTAGCAGAAGATGAAGAAATAGAGTACGAAGAACAAGAAGATGAAAACGATGAAGTTACAAGTTCAGTAGTTACGGATGAGTTCGGTAATGAGATAGCTGTATCTACAGATTTTAACTATGAATCCTTAAAAGAGTTTATTTTACATATGATGGAGAGTGAAATAAGACTGGTTGTGTATTTTCATACTAACCCAGATGAAAATGAGGAATTAGAAGAACAAGAAAAAAGTTGGAATATTGAAGAAATAGTAGAAACAGCAAAAACTATTATGCCAATAAACTCAGATCTAGAAGAAGAACTGCTCTCAAAAGGTAAAAAAGAAGGAGATGAAAGAATTAACGAAGACCAAGAACGAGAAGAGATTATTAATTTACTGATAGATAGGGTTCACGAGACTTATGACCAGATGGAGGAAGGTATAGCAGAAACAGTAGAAGATACTAATGAAGACTCTAGAGAAATTATGAGAGATATAGAGAAGACTATATTACTTCAAGCTATGGATGAGCTTTGGGTAGAACACTTGGTCAATATGAGGGAGCTACGTAACGCTATCGGACTTCGTAGTTATGCCCAGAAAGATCCTTTGATAGAGTATAAACGAGAGACTTTTCAGATGTTTAATCAACTACAGTCAAATATACAAAAAGAGGTAGTTTATAAATTCTTCAAGATAGATACTGGTCTACAGCTAGGCCCTTCTATTATGGCGCAGGATGATGTGGTTTTGGAGAGCGCTAAAGATGAGGATGATGATTCTATAGAGGCAACTGACGCCTTTGAAAATGATCAAGTAACTACTACGGCTGCCGGACAATTAAAATATAAGGATGGGTCTAAGGTAGGAAGAAACGATCCCTGTCCTTGTGGGTCTGGCAAAAAATATAAAAAATGTTGTTTGCAGTAATTTCTAAAACTAGGTTTTTTGTAGTATAATAAAGGTACTGCAATAACAATTACAAATGAACAACAAAACAATACTTTCTTTATTTATAGCTCTCTTATTAATATTAGCTATCGGGGCTGTGTTAGTGATGAGGGATATAGATTTGAAAAAAGACGATAATCAAGATAAAAAACAGACAAAAAAGAATATTTTTAGATCTGAAGTTATTGTCAAGAAAGGCAATGATAGGTTTTTTAAGAAGGATTTTAAAGACTTCAATAATATTAAGAAATTTCAGGGGAAAATAGCTGCTGTAAATTTTACCACAGGAACTTATTCTTGGAATGTCAGCTCCACAATTAGAGAGACTACTAAAAAAGGTCCTACTTTTGCTGGAAATTATGCTGTATCTACTTGGGTTTGTGGCAAGGAGTGTCAGAGAAGTAGTATAGTAAATGTAGCCTCAGGAGAAATTATAGTTGATGGGATTAGGTCAGTTTATGGAGTAGACTACAGAATAAATAGTAGTTTGTTTGTTGTGAATCCCCCTAAGAATGTCCCTCAGTCAGATTCAGAAGTGAAAGAAAATGTTTCAACTCAATATTATGAGCTAAAAGAAGGTGAGTTAGATTTTATAGGTAAAAACTCATTAACAAAAGAGAAACAGACTTCGTGTGCTCAAGTAGTAACAAAAGCCAAAAATGAATCAACAGGTGAAGTATTAAATTTCCCTACTCCTTGTGCTGTTCCGGAGTATGGTTGGAAAGAAATAAATTAACAATTTTTTATGCCTGATGCACCTAAGATTTATAAGACAAATGGAGATCTAGTTCCTTTTAAGAAATCAAAGGTTAAAGAATCTCTGATTAGATCAGGAGCAGAAGAAGGTCTATCAGAAGAGATAGCATCGGATGTAGCGGAAAAAGTAGAAGAGAAGATGAGTACTACGGACATTTATAGTATGGCTTACAGTATGTTAGAAAAAAGACAGGAAGATGCTACTGCTGCTCGCTATAGCTTGAAGCGATCATTGATGAAATTAGGTCCTACAGGTTACCCTTTTGAAAGTTTCGTTGGAGAGATTATGAGAGAAAAAGGGTTTGGTCCTGTAAATGTGGGTACGCAGATGGAAGGGATATGTGTTTCTCATGAAGTTGACGTGGTGGCAAAAAAAGAGAATAAACACTATTTGATGGAGTGTAAGTTTCATCATAAAACTGGTGTAAAGACAGGGGTAAAGGTGCCGATGTATATAAACTCTCGATTTGAGGACATAGAAAAAAAGAATAAAGCTGAAGGAAAAAAGGAACCTAGGCATAATTTTTGGGTTGTAACAAACACAAGATTTACGGATGATGCAATTGAGTTTGGGGAATGTATGGATATGAACTTGTTAGGCTGGAGGTATCCAGAAGATGAAGGGTTGGAAAAATGGATAGAAGATCTTAGTTTACACCCGGTTACTTGTCTTACTACTTTGAATGAAAAAGAAAAAAATAAGTTGCTAGAGAGGAAATTAGTACTATGCAGTGATCTGGCTGATAAAGAGGATTTGCTTTCAACTATAGGTTTGAGCAAAAAAGAAATAGAAGCAACTAAAAAAGAAGTAAACAATTTATGCAATAACCATAATTAATAAATTATGTTTGGAATAAATTTTAGTTTTGATGACATACCTACACCTAATGTTCGTTTAATTTATTTGTTATTTGCGGTTTTATTTTTACTTGTTAGTTACCCCTTCTTTATTAACGGTCCACTTTATTTCATTCCGGTTGTCTTATTAGATGTTATAATCCCTCTGTTGGCGGTATATGTAGCAGCTGATCATACTATAAACTTATTTTTAGCATCTGTCTTGGCTATACCTTTGGCGATCTTGAGTTGGTTGTCTTTAGTTGATCCATCTAGTTTAGTATTAAGCTTGTTGTATATATTTGGTATAATTTTTTATGGTTTTTCGGTTTATGTAGTTCTGCATCAGATTATAAAAAGAAATGTTATCACGGAGGATATAATAGTAGGATCTATAGCTGCTTATCTTATGGTCGGCTTAACCTGGACAAACATCTATGCTCTTATACACCATATAACAGGTAATGGCTTTGAAACAACTACTAATTTACTAGGTTCGACAGGGACCCAGATAGACTATATTTACTACAGCTTTGTAACCCTGACAAATGTAGGCTATGGAGGTATGTTGGCGGCTAATCATTATACTAGAGCCTTTTCCATCTTAGAATCAGCGGCAGGTGTGATATTTACAGCTGTGGTAGTAGGTAGGGTGGTAGGGCTTTATGTTTCCGAGCAGGGACATAGTGTCTTTAAGGAAATGATGGATAACTAACATCAATTATGAAAAACTCCTATAAAACTTTTTCTTTACTATTTTTTATTTGTGTGATGCTGGTTGCAACAGGTTTTCTTTTTTTGTCTGACACTCAGGCCGAGAAAAACAAGAATCAAGATTCTGCTCAAAAAAATATTCATACTAAAAAGAGTGAAATTAAAAAGGAGCCGAAAATTAAAAGAGGTGAGAAATATGTGATTAAACCAGGAGATACATTCGGTAAAGTATCAGAGAAGTTAGGTATCGGAAAAAAAGATATGCTTGCTATGGTATCCAGCTCAGAATCTGTATATGATTTAACTAATTTATCAGTAGGTCAACCTTTATACAAACTAACTAAGGGTGGGGATTTTGTCGGGATTGATTATGAAATTAACTCTGAAGAGAAGGTTCTGGTAAAATCAAATGAGAAAGAAGATAGCTTTGATGCCAGGAAAAAAGAAATTGATTACCGGGTAGAGACGAGTACAATACAAGGAACAATTAGCTCCTCTTTATTTAAAGCCGGGAAGGATGCTGGAATGTCAGATGAATTAATTTTAGATTTTGCAGAGATTTTTGCCTGGAGCGTGGATTTTGCTGTTGAAACAAAACCTGGAGACAAGTTTAAGCTTATCTATGAAAAGAGATTTAGAGATGGAAAGAAAGCAGGGCCTGGGGATATATTGGCTGCAAAGGTTATAAACCAGGATGAAGAGTTTAATGCTTTTTTATTTCATAATAAAGAAGGGGAGAAGAGATATTATAATGAAAAAGGAGAGTCTATGAGAAGGCAGTTTTTGAAAGCTCCACTAAGATATGATCGTATCAGTTCTGGATATACTAATGCAAGATTCCATCCTACTTTAGGTAAAAATCTTCCCCATAAGGCCATTGATTATGCAGCTGAGAGAGGCACTCCTATTCGAGCAGTTGGCGACGGCACTATTGTTTATTCCGGTTGGAAAGAAGGATATGGTTATTATATAAATATTAGGCACAACGGAACCTTTAGCACTCAATACGCTCACTTATCTGGGTTTGCAAAAAAAGTAGACGAAGGAGTTAAAGTCAAACAAGGTCAGATTATAGGATATGTAGGGTCTACTGGTTTTTCTACAGGCCCCCATCTTCATTATCAGATAAAAAAATATGGAAGCAAAGTAAACCCGTTAGAGGTTGATTTACCAAAAGGAAAACCTGTACCAAAAAATAAAAGGGATGAATTTAATGAAATTAAAAAAAGATATATAAATAAACTGAAATTATGAAAGCTTTTAATAAAATATTACGTTCTTTATCTCCGATGTGGTTAACATTTGTAGCTTATTTAATTCTTTTTTATCGAGGTTTAGGTGTAAATATAGAATTTTGGTCAGTAATATCTCATTTTCTAGGTGGAGCGGCTACTGCATGGTCTTTTTGGTTGTTGGCATGCAATTTTCATTCTTATTTTAATTTGAAGATTGAATCTAGTTTAATATTTTCTCTGTTTTTAGTAAGTATCACTGCTTTAGTGGGGGTTTTGTGGGAATTTTGGGAGTGGTCGGTGGATTTTTATTTCAGTTTAGGGTTTTTAGGTGATGTTAATGACACTTTGTTTGATTTATTTATGGATTTAGTTGGCTCTATAGCGTTTATTTCCTACCTTGCTTGTGTGGATAGATTGACAATTTTATCTAAATAATTTATAATAGCAACACTTTTAAAGTAATTTAAGTGAATGTCATTATGTCCCAAGAAAATTTAGTGAAATTAGAATGTAGTGAGTGTAAGCAAAAAAATTATTATACTCACAAAAATAAATCTAAACTGAAAAATAGATTGGAGCTTAGTAAATTCTGTAAGCACTGTGAAGAGCATACTGAGCATAAAGAAACAAAATAAGAATGACCGCCGAGAGGCGGCTTCTTTTTTAAGCTACGGATTCTGGGGTGAAACTCATCTCAGGATTCGTTGCTTGAAAATCATAGGAGGCCCCTCATGAGAAAAACTGCAGGGACTGTTGAAGGTCTCAAGGGAGTCGTTGAGAATAAAAAGGACAATGGATATAGCGAGAAGGAAGCGATTAACTATGCAATCTCTCTCATTGATGGTATTTTCAGCACTTGTAAAATAAAAGTTATAAGATCGAAGTTGTATGAAGAATGTTATTCAGTTGAAAGTATGGATAAACTTGGAGCTATTCAAGCAAAACAAAAGCGACGCGACCACCTCATCGAAGACCTTTGATCTTTCGGGCGCACCCATTCGGGAGCGCCCTTTCTTCTTCTATATTTGAAAAAAAATGTTATATAACCTACAATGATTTCTGTTATGGGAGCTTAGTTTAGTGGTAAAACGTCGGACTCCAAATCCGAAGCCGGGGGTTCGATTCCTCCAGCTCCTGCAATATGTATTATTCTACCGCTGACGAGATGGAAAAACTAGATCGACTTGCTGTCGAAACCGGTCTAAATATTTTACAAATGATGGAGCTTGCCGGCTGGCATATGACTAGTGTATTCGGTGAGCTAGAAATAGAAAAGAGCAAAAAGATCACAGTAGTAGCTGGCAAAGGTAACAAAGGTGGTGATGGATTCGCAGCAGCTAGACATTTGATTAATCATGGCTATGATGTATCTATAGTGTTGGCTTCTGGTGATTTAAAATCAGATCCTCAACACCACTTAGACTTATTAGATGAGATGGATACGACTGTGCTTTTGTACTCACAAGCCCCTGATATGAGTAAAGAAAAGATTGAAAACTCGGATGTAGTCATTGATAGTTTAATTGGCTATCACCTTGATGGTGCTCCAAAAAATGAATTTAAGGATTTAGTAAATATAATAAATGATTCTGAAAGCGTTGTTATTTCCTATGATTTACCAACGGGACTGAACCCGACGACAGGGCACTGCTTTTCACCTTGTATACAAGCTGATGCCACTTTAACCTTAGCTTTACCAAAAAGAGGTCTAAAGGAGGCAACACAAAAAGTAGGTAGATTGTTTCTGGGGGATATAGGGATTCCAGATATGCTTTATAATAAAATAAAACCGGGCAGTCGACCCGATTTTTCTACTCAAGGTTTAATTGAGTTGTAACTAGCTATTTTCTATAATTAGTTCTCATCAGTAAGGAATTTTTTAGCTTCGACTGAGCTAGTAGAGGTTGGTCGAGCTAAAAGTCTTTTTTTATTTATAGGTTTCTCTGTGTATTTACAAATTCCATAAGTTCCTTTTTCTAACCTTTCTAGGGCTGCTTTTATATCTTCTAATTTATCTTCTAGTTCTTCTTTTAGGGACTCATCCAAAGCTTTATCTTTGAGAGTTCCGATCTTGTCTTCTTTATTAGAGTCTCCTACACTTTCTGATTCTTCTATATGCTGTTCATGCATATTTAATTTTTCTTCAATTTTTTCTTTTTCAGCTACTAATATCTCCTCCATACGTTCTAGGAAACTTTCGCTGAAATATTGTGTGTTTGATACATCCATAATATTTCATTACTTATTTTCATCTTAACTAATTTTGGTTTTTTTTGCAAGTCATTTATCACTTTTGTTTATATTTGGTATAATCTTAACAACTAATAATAAGACATGAATAATTTTGACCAAGCTTATATAGTCACGGTGGATATGGGGTATGGACACCAGCGTGCCTCTTATCCTCTGAAAAATATTGCGGCCTGTCCTCTTGAATGGGAAGATGGGGGTGAGATAATTACCGCTAACAATTATGCTGGTATACCAAAAAGTGACCGAAAAAAATGGAGGTCCAGCAGAAGAATATATGAGATAGTTTCCCGAATGAAAGGTATACCTCTGATCGGAGACAAGATTTTTGACATTATGGATTATTTTCAAAGAATTGAGCCTTTCTATCCCAAGAGGGATCTGTCTGAGCCTACTATGCAGCTCAAGCAAATTTATAGAATGATAAGAGGTGGTTGGGGCAAGCATCTGATTGAAACTTTAAATAAAGATCCCAAGCCTTATTTCACTACTTTTTTTACTACCGCTTTTTTTGCTGATGAGCACGGGTATGAGGGAGAAATTTATTGTTTGTGTACTGATACTGATATTGCTAGAGCCTGGGCTCCACTGAAACCAAAAGATAGTGATATAAATTACTTAGCCCCTACACGCCGAGCCAAAGAAAGGCTGAAATTATATGGAGTAGAGGAAGAAAAGATTTATACTACCGGCTTTCCTCTACCTGAAGAAAATACAGGTGCCGAAGATGGTCTGCAGGAACTTCGGGAGGATCTGGGATGTAGGATTGCTAATTTAGATCCAAATCAAATATTTCAAAGGAAATATGAGAAAACACTTCAAGATTATTTAGGAGAAGATTATTGTGATTTAGAGTCAGAACGTCCATTAACAATAACGTTTGCAGTAGGTGGTGCCGGAGCTCAGAGAAGTATAGGTACTACCATTTTGAATAGTTTACATGAGCTTATCGATGAAGGTGAGGTGCAGTTAAATTTAATTGCTGGGTCGAGAAATGATGTCTATCGTTATTACCAAAAAGAGCTAGAACAACTTCAGCTCCAGCATCAGCACGGGGATAAGTTGAATATAGTGTTTGATTCACAGAAATATAAGTACTTTGAGAAATTCAATAAAGTACTAAAGACTACAGATGTATTATGGACTAAACCCAGTGAGCTCACATTTTATTCCGCCTTGGGTCTGCCGATAATAATGGCGCCTACGATCGGGTGCCAGGAGGAGTTTAACCGTGACTGGTTGCTTTCTATCGGTGCTGGGTTTGATCAGGAAGATCCTGAAAATACAGATCAGTGGCTTTTTGATTGGTTAGAATCCGGGTGGTTGGCTGAGGCCGCAATGGAGGGCTTTTTAGATGCACCTATCAATGGTACTAATAATATAGAGGATGTTATTTTAAAAGGTGAGCGCAGTGAGATAGATGAGGTTCACCTGCTATAGCTGCCTGTTGTTAAGTTTTAACAACCCGTTTAGCTACATAATTTTAGAATATGAGCTGGTTTATAATAGCTTCCATAGGGTACTTCTTCCTCGCTCTTACTTTTATTTTGGATAAGTTTATCCTCACTAAGTCCGTCCAGAAACCCGTTGTATACACTTTTTACTCGACCATTATAATGTTCGGGGCCTTGTTGGCTTATCCATTTGGAGTGGGGTTGCTGGAAGGGGTAGACTGGTTTTGGGGGCTGTTTTCCGGTATTTCTTTTGGTTTTGGTCTGTGGACTTTATTTATAGCCGTTGATATAGGGGAGACCAGCCACATTTCTCCGTTTAATGGTGCGATAGTCTCCATTGCTTCTTATTTGATGGGGAGCATTTTTCTTCAAGAAAGCTTGACTCAGATGCAAATATGGGGGATAGTTTTTTTGGTTATAGCTAGCTTTATGTTGTCTTTTGAAAAAAGTAAAAAGCATGATGGGTTTCATATAGGTTTTGTTTGGGCGATACTTTCAGGGATCTTATTTGCCGCTTCGCATGTTTCGGCAAAATATCTGTATGATTTATATCCTTTTTTGACCGGTTTTGTCTGGACACGAGCTACTGCCGGTTTGGTCGGGCTCATAGTGTTATTTTATCCTGAGGTTCGGGCTACACTCAGATCAAAACAAGAGGAGAAAAAAGAGGAAGATAAAGAGCAGAAAATAGCAAAAAAATACAGGGTGCCTATAATTATAGGAAATAAAATATTAGCTATAGCTGCTGTGGTATTAGTCCAGTACGCTACTGACCTGGGAAAAGTAAGCTTGGTCCGAGCAATGAGCGGTATGCAGTTCGTGCTTATGTTTTTCTTGGTCTATATTTTCACAAAACTTACTCCTCAGTTTTTCAAAGAGTATTTTACTACCAGAGAGCTGGTGGTGCAGTTTATAGCTTTAATACTGGTGGCGGTAGGCTCTGCTTTGTTCGTAATCTAAGAGTATGAAAAGAAAGTTATTATACACAGCGGGAGCAGTAGTACTACTTTTAGCACTGGTATATCTCTCTTTGTTCTTGTATGGGCAAAAAGAATATGAGGTCGAGTACGGAATTAGCTTTGACCCCAGCCATGCTCGATACTTAAACTTGGAGTGGAAACAGGTCTATAAGAGGATGCTTGATGATTTGAACCCAAAATATGTACGAATACCTGCAATGTGGGATGAAATTGAAAGTACTAAGGGTAAGTATGATTTTTCAAAGGTTGATTGGATGATGAACCAGGCCAAAAAAAATGACACGAAAGTGTTATTAGTAGTCGGCCAAAAAGCGCCCAGATGGCCTGAGTGTCATGTTCCGGAGTGGCTTGGGGATTATAGCTCCAAAAAGGCAAAACAGCATCTATTCAGCTATATCAGAAAAACAGTGAAGAGGTATAGAGACCATCAGGCCTTAGAAATGTGGCAAGTAGAGAATGAACCTTTCATTCACTTTAAATTCGGTGAGTGTGATGGCTATAGAGAGGAGCTCGTGGATGAAGAGGTGGAGTTGGTGGAATCTCTCGATCCAGGTAGAAAAATTTTAATTACTGATAGCGGAGAGATGGGGCTTTGGTACAAAGCCAGCAAACTTAGTGATGTATTCGGCACTACTCTCTATAGAGCTGTAAGATCCCCCTCTGGATTTGTGTTTACTTATGACTGGCTTCCTGCCGGTTTGTACAAACTAAAGGCTAGAGTAATGGGTAACTCGTATAATGAGTTTTTTGTCTCTGAACTTCAGGGTGAGCCATGGTTTACTGATTCTAATCCTTTGGACA
>JBDGRL010000086.1:0-3328 GCA_042218065.1 Candidatus Magasanikiibacteriota bacterium
AGATAAAGATTTCGAAGCCTTTTAAAACATTTGATTATAGATTTTTCATTCCCTTGGGTTTGGGGATAATATCTGCGGCGTTTCTTATGGCGGATATGCTTCATTTTGCACTGGTGGAGTTTAGAGCGCAAACTTACGCATTCTTTTTTGGTCTGATTTTGGCTTCAGCGATATTTGTGTTTAAACAGCATTTAGGCAAAAATGATTCTTACAATAGATTAAATATACTAGGTATAGTTTTATCGGGTGCACTCTTTGCTTTTTTATTTGTAGGCTTAGACCCCTTATCTTCTAGTAGTTCACTTCTTGTATTATTCTTATCAGCGGTTGTGGCAATCTCAGCAATGCTTCTCCCGGGCATATCAGGCTCATTTATACTTTTACTCTTGGGACAATATGAATATGTGTTAAATATTATAAAAGAAGTGCCCAGTGCAATTCTTATGGTTATTCGCGGAGACAAGGGTTCGTTGGTCGAAGTTGTGCAAGCATTAAATCTTGTTGAACTTTCTGTATTTGTCGGTGGTGCTGTCGTGGGTTTGCTGCTTTTTTCTAAGATTATAGGTTATCTGCTCGAACATAGAGAAAACGCTACTATGGCTTTCCTCATCGGGCTTATGCTGGGGGCATTGAGGAAACCATACGAAGAGATGATTCAAGCTAATCTTTCTTCCACTGAAGTTATTGTATCGGTAGTACTATCAGTGCTGGCAGGTTTCTTCTTTGTTTTGGTGTTGGAGAAAATTACTGGTCACAGTTTGGTATCTAGTGAGTAGCTTTCTATACACATTCAGAGGGTGTAAAACACCTTCCTAGCCGAAGCCTTCAGCTTGTCTTACCAGCGAGGCTCGGAAGGTGTTTGAAACCGGGTTTAGAAATAGTATTTCAATGACCTCAATTTAGCACTTTAATTATCAGCCAAACTCCTATAAACTAACACTACAATTCCTAATAAATATCAAATGAAAAAATACGGGCTGCTAAATACAGCGGTGGTAATTCTCCTGGTAATCTTGTTTTTCTCACCAGCGGTTATCCTGTACACCGATTACTTATGGTTCACCTCACTTGGATATACATCTCTTTTTCGTACTGTATTGCTTTCCAAGCTGGGATTGTTTGCAGTAGGGACTGTCGTTAGTTTTATTTTTATTTATCTCAACTATATTTGGATCAAGAAAGTTACAAATCGATCCGAGACTCCAAACTTAATTTATTTGGTTATTGCTGGTTTGTCTGTGTTTTTAGGACTGCAGGTCTGGAATAGCTGGGAGTTGGTGTTGCGATTTATTTATCAAGTTCCGTTCGGTATTTCTGAGCCGCTTACCTCTACATCCGTGAGCTTCTTTGTTTATAGCATACCCTTTTTCAATTTTCTGCTGGGTTTTGCTACTAGTTTACTTATTCTCACCGCTCTGTTTTGTTTGGGGATTTATGCACTTCGGTTTGGCACCGGCAAGAAGAGTCAATTTAAACAGACGCTGATCGATATGATGCGAGCTGACAGACGTCGGTCTAACTTTGCTGCTGACAGTTTCGTAAAAGGGCTCAAGAAAAAGGCTTACAGACACTTGTCATTTTTGGGTGCATTATTTTTGTTTACTATTGCCGGTAAGATATTTTTGAGTAGATATGATTTGTTTTTGACCTCAGGTAGTGCTGTTTTTGGAGTGGGTTTTGCTGATGCTAATGTTTTGCTTCCCGTATTATTAGCTTTGTCTGCAGTTGCAGCTATTGCCGGTGTATCTGCACTCTTTATGTCTCTCGGTTACCAGAAGAAATTCTTGGTCTGGTCGGGTTCTGTTTTTGTCGGGGTTGCGGTTATAGGGTTGTTGGCTAACTCTGCGGTCCAATCTTATGTAGTAGAGCCTGATGAGTACAACAAAGAAAAACAATACCTAAACCATCAGATCGAGATGACCAGAAAAGGGTTTGCACTAGAAAAGATAAATGAGAAGCAGTTCGATGTCTCAAAAAAGCTGACCAAAGAAGAGATAGAACAAAATAAGGAAACTATAGATAATCTTCGTCTGTGGGATTATCGTCCTTTAAGGCGAACTTATAGCCAACTGCAAATTTTTAGGACTTACTATCAGTTTAATGATGTTGATACAGATCGTTATGACTTAAATGGAAGTACTAAGCAAGTGATGTTGTCAGCACGAGAGCTTGATCTGGATTCATTGCCGGAAAAATCCCAGACCTGGGTAAATAGACATCTGGTATATACTCACGGTTTCGGACTTGCCATGTCACCGGTCAGCAAAGTAACTGAGGAAGGTTTTCCGGAGTTTTATGTCAAAGATATACCGCCGAAAATTAGCAAGGAAGGTATAAAAGTTCCTCAGCCGAGAATCTACTACGGAGAAAGCACCCAGGATTATGCGATTGTAAATACCGAAACAGACGAGCTCGATTATCCGGCAGGTAACAGTAATGAGTATAATAATTATAAAGCAGAGGGCGGTGTGCAGATAGATTCCTTATTGAAGAGAATACTTTTTGCTTATCGGTTTGCGTCCCCGCAGATTCTATTTTCCGGGTCAATTACTCCACAGAGCCGGATTCAGTTTACTCGTACGATTCAAGAGAGAGTGAGAAAAGTAGCTCCGTTCTTGAAGTTTGATGACGATCCCTACCTTGTTGCCGCAGATGACGGCTTGTACTGGATGTATGATGCTTATACCACCAGCTCTAGATTCCCATATTCTGAGCATGTCTACCACAACGGCGATAAGATTAATTATATGCGAAACTCAGTCAAGATAGCTATAAATGCATATACCGGCAATATGAACTTCTATGTAGCGAATAAGGATGACCCTTTGGTCCAGACTTATTCTAATATCTTTCCGAACCTCTTCCAGCCAATGAGTAAGATGGATCAGTCATTGAAGAATCATATACGATATCCGGAAGACTACTTCAAGATTCAGACAAGATCCTATTTTGACTATCATATGACGGATCCGAGAGTATTCTACAACAAAGAGGATAAATGGCAGGCACCGAACGAGAAGCTTAGGGGGCGTACTGCAGAGGTTGAGCCGTATTATGTGATGATGAAAATGCCCGGAGAAAAAGAAGCTGAGTACATGCTAGTACAACCATTCAAACCGAAAGCGAGAGAGAACATGATCGGCTGGGTAGGAGCTAGGTCTGATACTCCAAACTATGGTGAGATGAGAGCATATAAGTTCTCAAAACAAAAGCTGATCTATGGTCCATCTCAGATTGAATCTCGTATAGATCAAGATACTGAGATATCGCAGAAGATGACATTGTGGTCCCAACAAGGGTCGTCAGTATTTCGGGGGAATCTGCTTGC
>JBDGRL010000086.1:3428-16833 GCA_042218065.1 Candidatus Magasanikiibacteriota bacterium
AGATGACATTGTGGTCCCAACAAGGGTCGTCAGTATTTCGGGGGAATCTGCTTGCTATTCCGGTTAAAAACAGTATGATTTACTTTGAGCCGATCTTTCTGCAGTCTTCTTCAAAAGGCTCTCTGCCACAATTGAAGCGGACGATTCTTGCTCAAGGGGATCGGTTGACTATGGAAAAAAGTGTAGATGAAGCATTAGAAAAACTATTCAAACCAGCTGAATCAGACTCAAATGAACCAGAAAAACAACCACAGCAAGCTCCTGTGGAAAGAATGCCAGCAGAGGATTTAAAAGAGTTGAATGATATATACCAACAAGCAAAGCGAGCGCTAGAACAAGGTAGTCTCAAAAGATATGCAGACCAGATGCAAGAGTTTGAACGCAAGTTGAATGAAGTCGTTAATTAGGCCAAATGTTAAATCGGATAGATAATTTAATAATTCACACCTCAAAAAAGATAGCGACTCCTATGGCTAGGTTTGTGATCTTTATCATTTTCTTTTGGTTCGGAATCTTGAAGCCATTGGGTATGAGCCCGGCTGATCCTCTGGTAGCGGCATTGCTGGAGCAGACTCTACCATCAGTTTCTTTTGCTACTTTCTCTTTTTACTTTGGGTTTTTGGAGATGTTTATTGGTGTATCTTTCTTGATTCCTGGTTTTGAGCGGGAAGCGATCGGTCTGTTGCTTTTGCATATGCTTACGACTTTAGCTCCATTATTTTTATTACCCGAAATAGTCTGGCAACAGTCAATGGTACCGACTCTGGAGGGGCAGTATATTTTGAAAAATTTGGCTTTTATCACCCTCGCGATCGTAGTAGCTGCGCATGTGAAAAAAGAGAAGGGTCGAGAGTAGGAAAATAAAAATTTAGCTTGACATAGCAGTAAATTTGTGTTAAACTGATCTGATTCGAAATTTATCTATTTCGGATCGGTTTTGCTCATTACATATGTCTCGGGTAGCAGTATGGGGATTTGGTCTCTACACTGCTACTCGAGGCGCCACACTTGATTGTGTGGTTTAATCACTCAGACTCGACGGAGGTTTGAGATGAAATACAAAATCCTGTTGATGGTTGTTTCGATCTTTGCTCTTATTGGTTGCGGGAATATAAGCACGTCAAAGAAATGGAATTTCGAAGAGCAGTCCAGCGAAAATAACTCAGAAGAAAAGAAAAAGGATTACGATCTGAACCCAGAAAGGATCCCAGAGAAAAACGCAAGGAAGGTTGAGAATACCGAGCTTGCTGAAGGTTACAGTCTCTGGATCAAGTGGAACTTTGGCAATGAAAAGCATCGTCTCCCAAAAAAGGGCAGCTTTAAGTTCCGTTTCATTTGCTACTACGAAGATGGCACTCCTGAAGGAACTGGATGGTGGAAAAAAGTCAGTATAGACAAGAACCAGGGCATCGTGTTTTTTGGCGGTAATGGGACATTAATCAATGACCCCGAATTAGATGTGCACAAAGGATGCGCTTTAGAGATTCTAAGTTTTTCTAATAAGAAGTGGGAAGCAGTCCGGGGAAAGAATGACCATGTTGGTGAGCTAAGATACAAATTTGATGACTGGGAAGAGGGAGAAAAAAGAAAGATTTACACTGCCCAGACGATCCGTAAGTCAAAGTACGGATGGGTGTGGTGGTTGGAACCAAGGAAATGAATTTGGTCTGAGTCATTGCATATTGAATGGAGGGTAAAAAACTGGCAAGGAAGCTTGTTCTTCCTTGCCGCACCAATTATCATTTTAGTCTCTAAAATGATTGAGGTGTGCTGGATTTTCTTCATTGATTGTTATAAAATAGAGTTGCTTTAATAGTTGAATAAATACAAATGTCAAAACCATTCTATATAAGTACCACCATACCGTATGTAAACGGTGATCCGCATCTTGGACATGCCCTAGAATACATCCAAGCCGATGCTGTAGCTAGATATCAGCGTCTGTTGGGTAAAGATGTGTTTTATCTTTCCGGAACCGATGAGAATGCGCTTAAAAACGTCCGAGCGGCACAGCAGGCGGGAGAGGATATAGAGAGCTTTATCGAGCGCAATGCAGATGAGTTTGAGAAATTTGAAGATCTACTGAATTTATCTCTGGATGATTTTATAAACACCACTGAAGATCGTCACTTCAAGGGGGCACAAAAGCTCTGGTGCATGTGTGAAGACGATATCTATAGAAAAGAATACGAAGGCCTTTATTGTGTAGGTTGTGAGCGATTTTACAAAGAGGATGAGCTGGAAGATGGTAAGTGTCCGGATCATAAAGTAGATCCGGAAGAGGTGCAAGAAGAAAACTACTTTTTTAATATTACAAAATACCAAGACGAGCTTAGAGAACTTTTGGAGAGCTCAGAAGTAGAAGTATTTCCCGAATACAGAAAAAACGAAGCCCTGCAGTTTATTGAAAATCTAGAAGACTTCAGTATCTCGAGAACCATGGAGCGTGCTGAAGGCTGGGGTGTGCCGGTGCCTGGGGATGACACACAGGTGATGTACGTTTGGTTCGATGCCCTCTCCAACTACATTAACGCCCTAGGTTTTGCTGAAGACTCAGAGATGTTTGAAAAATACTGGACTCAAGGAGAAAACAGAGAAGTGGTACATTTTTTAGGTAAAGATGTAAGCAGATTCCACTTGGTTTATTGGCTGGGAATGCTTATCTCTGCCGGTTTGCCTTTGCCGACAGAGGAGTATGTGCACGGCTTTATCTCTATCGACGGCGAGCCGATGAGTAAAAGCAGAGGTATATTTATAGATCCGTTTGAGTTGGTCGATGATTACGGTGTTGATCCGGTCCGATTCTATATGCTTGGAGCAATTCCTGCTCATGAAGACGGTGACTTTACCTACGATCGGTTTGAAGATTATTATAATGCTCATCTGGCAAATGGAGTTGGAAACCTTACTTCCAGAATTCTGTCGATGGTTGAAAATTATAATGATAGTAAAGTTCCTGCTGAAGCTAGTACTGATTTAGAAGTAGATAAGTTTTGGCAAAAATATCATAATAATTTTAGCGAATATAGGTTTGACCAAGTAGTAGAAAATATAAATGATCTAGTAACACAGGTGGATGGTTTGATTTCAGAAGAAAAAGTTTGGGAGCAGGTTAAAAATGATGAGGGCGTATCTGATAATCTATACGTATATGTAGAGACATTGAGGCATATAGCTTTGAGTTTGTTTCCGATAATCCCAGAGGCAGCGAAGGATATTTTGAGTAGGTTGAATATAAACCCAACAGATTTAAATGAATTAAAGACTGAACAACAGTGGGGTGGCTTAAAAGAGGGCGATCAGGTTAACAGCGGAGACCCTCTTTTTGAACGTGTAAATTAATATTAAAATTAAAAAAATGAATACTAGTAAAGTAAAAAATTATTGGAAAGAAGAGCAAAAACTATGTCAAGAAATTTATGAGAATGGTTTTGCTCGTTATTTACAAGGGTTAAAACAATCTAAAGAAGTTTTTCAGTCAGATGATAGAGCGATACGTTGTATAGATGAAGGTACTCCGGGCGGAATTCATATTGCTGGCTCAGGTATTTTACTGAGTTTAGAAGAGGCTGGTAGGATAATATCAGAGATAGAAGAGGTCGATGGCATCTATAGCCATGCTTACTGCGGGGCTGCAGCATTAGAGGCTGAAAATACAGGGTATGACGGAGACTCAGACGATCTCGGCAGCAGAGCAGCGAAAGAAATTGCAGCTGAGGTTAACTTGCCTTATTTAGGAGAAATAACTGCTGAGCAAATGCAAAGACCAGCAGATTTACATACAGCAAGAGCAATTTATTATGACGGCATCGGAGGTTTTGACTGGTCTCAGGTTGAGGGGTTACCAACCGGTTTTATAATCAGTAGAAAATACTTATATTCTGATTATGCCAGAGAAGAGATGGATATTAGTATTGATATTGCATTTGGAGATCTTGGTTTTGGCAACAGATTTGATTCCGATAATCCTTTGTTGATAGTACTATTGGCTGAGAATAAAGAAGAGTTAGAAATTATGCAACAAGAGGCTAAGGATGTGACAAAAAAGTATAACTCCGATAGAATACAAATAGAAACGTACGTACAAGCTTAACTGATTATTAAGCTAATAACTCCAGTTCGCATGGAGCTTTTGGATATCATAATTATAATAGTGGTAACCGGCTTCTCATTGTTTGGGTTGTTCTTTGGCTTATTTCATACTTTAGGATCATTACTTGGAACGGTGCTGGGAGTTTATCTAGCTAGCCGATATTATCACCCTGCTGCTGAGTGGTTGATGGGTATTACAGGCTGGGAGGCAAATCTGGCTAAGGTGGTTATGTTTATAGTTGCATTTATTATTATCAATCGTATCGTTGGTATTTTTTTCTATTTGGTCGATAGAGCTGCGAGTATATTTTTAAGGCTTCCCGTGATAAAGCAATTAAATAGACTTCTAGGTCTTATTTTTGGGTTTTTCGAAGGTGTGATCACGGTTGGAGTAATAATATATTTCATTGAACGGTTCCCGCTTACCGATTACTTCATGGATTCGTTGGCTAACTCAGTTTTGGCTCCCTATGCGGTTAAAATTGGTTCGGTAATGGTTCCATTGTTGCCGGAGGCAATCCGAATTCTAGATTCGACGGTAGATTATGTGGAGGGTTCTGTATTATAAAAAATCTTTATGATAATAGACTCGCATTGTCACTTACAATTTGAAGCTTATGAAGATGACAGAGAGGAGGTGATAGAAAATTGTAGAGATAAGAATACAAGAATGATATTGGTGGGAACTCAGCAGGATACTTCCCAGAAAGCAGTTAAATTGGCTGAGGAAAATCAAGATATGTGGGCATCAGTAGGGCTGCACCCAATACAGTCGAAAGAGGTAAAAGTTGAAGAAGAAGACACCTCATTTGTTGCTAGAGGCGAGGATTTTAATATCGATTTTTATAGAAATTTAATTGAAGATTCTGATAATGTAGTAGCTGTTGGAGAGACTGGTTTAGATCAGCATCATATTCCCGAAGATCAAGACATAGATAAATTAATGGATGAGCAATGGTCTGCTTATAAACAACATGTGAAGTTAGCTCAGGAGTTTAATTTACCTGTAATTATGCATATTCGATCTGCTCACGATGAGATGATATCAAGACTAAGGGATATTAATTTGGATTATGACGGTGTAGTTCATTGTTTTAGTTCAAACTGGGAACATGCCAAAGAGTATTTAGAGATGGGTTTTCATATTAGCTTTACAGGGATTATTACTTTTCCTCCTAAATCCTCTAACCCCGATGAGCAACATAATTTATGGGAAGCAGTTGAAAAGACACCATTAGAAAAAATATTAGTTGAAACTGATGCCCCCTTTTTAGCACCACAAAAATATCGAGGTGACCGAGCTGAGCCATGGATGACCCATGAAGTAATTAAAAAAATCGCGGAAATAAAAGATTTGGAAGTTCAGAAAGTAAAGGAGCAGACCGTGTCTAATACTCAAAAACTTTTTAAAATATAGTTTTGCCCTTAATAGAAGAAAAAATACATTTTTCTTGCTGAAATTTTTATTTGAGTGTTGACGAACTTATTTTAATGATGTATAATATGCGCGTCAAAAAGAAGATATGGACAAATCAGAAATAGAAGAAAAAAGACAAGAGCTCTCTCACAGAGTTTTTATACACATGCTGGAGATATTAGCTATCTTCGGTATTCCTGCTGTTGGAGCTTATTTTGCTGGCTCCTGGCTAGATAGAACTTATGATATTTATCCTTATGGCAGTATTATTTCAGGGGCAGTTGCCTTGATAATCTCTTGGTCAATTACTATCAGAATATACAAAAAAATAAAAAGACGTTATTCTGAGCTAGAAGAAAAACAAAAAGAAGTAGAAAATAATTCTAACTAAATGAGTAGCATACTAGAATTCTTTCAAGTAGAATCAAAATTGTCATCAGTTCAGCCGGCTACTTTGTTTGAAATTGCTGGATTGCCGATTACAAATGCGATGCTTACCGGTGTTGTTGTTAGTATGGGATTAATAATTGCTACAATTTATACTTACAAAAATTTGACTTTAAGGGTAAATAAATATCAGGCTACAATTGAAGCAACTGTAGAGTACTTCTTCAATTTGACTAAGCAAATAATGCCGTCGGAAAAGTCAGCACGACAATTACTCCCATTAGTGGGAGCTATTTTAATTTATTTTGGTTTTTCAAATATGATCGATTTGGTTCCTGGTGTAAGCGCCTTTAACTACGGCAGTAAAGACTTGTTCCGAGCCCCTACAAATGATTTTAATATGACTTTTAGTATTGGGGCTGCAGTAGTGTTGTTGGCTCAATTGGCTAGTATCAAAGAGTTTGGACCATTGGGATATGTAGGAAAGTTCATCAAAGTTAAGCAAGTGTATAAAGGGTTTAGATCCGGACTAAGTGATGGTCTGATGGAGTTAGTTAACTTCGGAATTGGTTTAATCGATATATTGTCGGAGATAGCAAAAGCATTTTCGCTATCACTGCGTTTATTTGGTAACATGTATGCGGGTGCAGTTTTGATGACTTTGCTTTTAGGCGCATTTGCTTTTGCTGTACCGACAGTTTGGCTTGCCTTTAGTCTATTAGTTGCAGTTATTCAAGCTTTGGTTTTTGGTGCTTTAGCTGCTGCTTATTATGCAGTAGCTATCCAAGATCCAGAGCCTGAAACTGGATAAACACAGGTATAATTATTATTTAGGTCTAATTTTATTCATTAATTAATATAATATCATGAATATAGACCCAGAATCAGCTCGACTATTAGCTAAAGGTTTTATGCTCATCGGTATGGGAGGATCCGGTGTTGGTGAAGGTTATTTAATCGGAAAAGCTTTAGAGGCTATTGCTAGAAATCCGAAAGTAGAAGGTAATATCTTCCCAAAAATGTTTATTGGTGTAGCTCTAGCTGAGTCTACAGCTATTTATGCTCTTGTTGCTTTCTTCATCATATAAATAGGTCAGATAATTAATCACTAATAAAAATGGAAGCTATATTGGCTAAGTTGGGAAAAATTGGGTTCAACTGGAAGATGGCGTTGTTCAATTTGATTAACTTTTTGATACTGTACTTTATTTTGAAGAGGTATTTCTTCGATGCAGTACTGGAAAATATTAAAAAGAGAAAGGAAAGAGTTAATAAAGGTGTTGAGGATGCGAAAAAAGCTGAGACCGAACTACAGATGGCTGAACGCAAAGCACAAGAGATAGTTGACGAAGCAAAAGCAGAAGCTAACCAGATTATAGAGGAAGCAAAAGAAGATGCTGAGGTTGTAGCAGAAGACATGAAAGAAGAAGCAAAAGAAGAAATAGAGTCCATGATCTCAAAAGCTAAAAAGAAAATAGAAAGAGATAGAGAGCAAATGAAAGAAGAAGTTAAACAAGAGGTTGTTGAGTTATCAATTCAAGCGGCAGAAAAAGTAATAGAAAAAGAGCTAGATAAAGAGACAGAAGAAGAATTTATAAGAAAAATAATTTCTACTAATACTGCTGCCTAATGTCTAAGTTTCCTGTTCAGTACGCCAAAATTTTATATGAACTTACAAAAGATATAGAATCTGATTCAAATCTTGAGGCTGCATTGGATGAGTTTGTAAACTACCTTCATAATCAACAAGCTTTAGTTAAGATAGATTATATTATTGAGGAGTTTGAGAAGTTAGTTAGAAGGGAGAACAATGAAGAAGACGTAGAGGTTCATGTTGCTAGAAAAATATCTGATGAACTTCTTGAGGATATAAAAGAGAATATTTCAGCTGAAGCTAAGGTACAAGTAAAAGAGGATCAGTCACTGCTTGGTGGTGTTGTGGTAAAAAAAGGAAACAAAATTATGGATGGTAGTGTGAAAACACAACTACAACGTTTAAAAAATAATCTATTAAACTAAAATTTATGTCTTATACCGACAAAGTAGTACAGAAACTTAAATCAAATATTGAGGATTTTGAAAAAGAGGTAGAGACTGAAGAAGTAGGACAAGTCATGGAAGTAAAGGATGGTATAGCAAGAGTAGACGGACTTGATGCA
The DNA here is from genome assembly GCA_042218065.1 of Candidatus Magasanikiibacteriota bacterium. Lineage (GTDB taxonomy): Bacteria > Patescibacteriota > Patescibacteriia > Magasanikbacterales > UBA922 > JBDGRJ01. The sequence goes on from JBDGRL010000086.1 coordinate 11,484, forward strand.
TGTGAAGCCCAGGAAATGCTTGAGTTTCCTGATGGTACTCATGGCATAGCATTGAACCTAGAAGAAGAGACTGTAGGTGCGGTTATACTAGGAGACTTCAAACACATTAAACAAGGAGACCAAGTAAAAAGGACCGGTCGGGTAATGTCTGTGCCTGTCGGTGAGGAGTTGATTGGCAGAGTGGTTAATGCAGTAGGGGAGCCAATCGATGACGCTGGTGATTTGAATACAGAGGAGCTAAGAAAAGCAGACAAAAAAGCGCCTGGAGTTATGGAAAGAGAGCCGGTAGATGAGCCCCTTCAAACTGGTATTAAGTCAATTGACTCGATGATACCTATTGGTAGAGGTCAGCGTGAGCTTATCATTGGTGACAGGCAGACCGGAAAAACTGCTGTCGCATTGGATACAATCTTAAATCAAGCAGATCAAGGTGTAAAATGTGTTTATGTTGCTATAGGACAGAAGGAAGCAAAGATTGCTAGACTGGTATCAAAACTTAGAGAAGAAGGGGCTATGGAGTATACTACTGTAGTATTAGCTGGAGCTTCAGAGCCTGCTCCTATGAAATATATGGCACCATATGCAGGTTGTACTATGGCAGAGCACTTTGCGGAACAAGGTGAGGATACTTTAGTTATCTACGATGATCTTACAAAACAAGCGATCGCTTATAGAGAGATGTCACTTCTTTTGCGAAGACCACCTGGACGAGAGGCTTTCCCTGGGGATGTGTTCTACCTGCACTCACGACTTTTGGAGCGAGGAGTAAAGCTAAATGATGAACATGGAGGTGGATCTGTAACCGCTCTTCCGATTATAGAAACAAAGGGTGGTGATATTAGTGCCTTTATTCCAACAAACGTAATATCTATCACAGATGGTCAAATTTTCTTGGAAAAAGATCTATTTAACCGAGGCATACGACCCGCAATAGATGTTGGAAACTCAGTTTCACGTGTTGGTGGTGAGGCTCAAACGAAACCTATGAAAGAAGTAGCAGGAGATATGAAACTGCAAATGGCTCAGTATCGGGAGTTAAAATCTTTTGCTCAGTTTGCTAGTGATCTGGATGAAGAAACCCAGCAAAAAATTGATAGAGGAGAAAGGATAAAGGAACTGCTGAAACAAGATGAATATGAACCAGAATCAGTCACCAGTCAAATTGTAACTATATTTGCTATAAATAACGGATATTTTGATGATGTAGAGGTAGATGATGTATCTGAGACGGAAACTAAGCTTGTAGACTTCTTTAACAGTAGCAAACCACAATTGATGGATAAGTTAGAAGAAGGTAAATGGAGCGATGAGATTGAAGAAGAGCTGGATGAAGCTTGCCAAGAATTTAAAGAAACTAGAGGATAAAAAATAATAAATAGAAGAAATGTCTTCTGGACAAACAAGAGAAATAAAAAGCAAAATAGAGTCTGTAGAAAATACGAAACAAATGACGAAAGCAATGCAGATGGTTGCTGCTTCCAAGATGCAGAAAGCAGTAGATGCTACTGAAAATACCCGTTTGTATGCTAGACTTGCTAGAGAATTAATGAGCCATTTGGCACATATTGAAGAACCGGGTTATGATCTTCTTGATTTACGCCCAGTTGATAATGTTTTAGTTATTTTAATCAGCTCTAATAGGGGTTTGTGCGGAAATTATAACTCTAAATTATTTGCAAAAACTCAAAATGTACTTAATGATAAGGAGCTTATCTCTAGGCACCGCGTACAAAGTGAGCGTGAGATACCAGAAGTTGAAGGTATGCCTGAAGTTGATATATTAGCAGTTGGTAAGAAAAGTGCAGAGTTTGCTCATAAAAAGAATTATGAAGTCCCTGCTGTATTTGATGAGTTGTCGGAAAAGCCAACATTTGAGGACACATTGCCGATATCAAAAATGGCACTGGAAGACTATAAAGAAGGTGAATATGATCGAATCGTAGTAAGTTATACTCACTTTGAGGGCGCTATGTCTCAAGAGGTTAAGATGAGGCAGGTTTTACCTATCTCACCAAAAGACCTAAAGAGAATTTTTGAAGGAAAAAACGGCAACAAAGCTGAAGGCGAGGCACAAGAGGAGGATTATCCGATAGAGACATATGTTTTTGAACCTTCGATTGAGGAAATTGTAGAAGAAGTATTACCTAGATTAGTAGAAATTGAAATTTATCAAGCAATTTTAAATGCTGCAGCAAGCGAGCACAGCTCTAGAATGATAGCTATGAAGAATGCTACAGAAAATGCTGAAGATATGGTGGAAGAGCTTACATTAAGTTATAACCAAGCTAGACAGGCGGCTATTACTAGGGAGATATCTGAAATAGCTGCTGGAGCAGAAGCACTTAAAGAAGATTAATAATTAAATCTATAATAAACATAAATTTATGTCAGAAGATGTAAATAAAGGCACAATTCAAAAGGTAGTAGGGGTGGTTGTTGATGCACACTTTCCTGACGAGCTACCAGAAATATATAATGCTCTAGAGGTAGAGAAGGAAGATGAGGAAAATTTGGTTTTAGAGGTGCAACAGCATACAGGTGCTAATACCGTCAAAGCTGTTGCTATGGATACTACAGATGGTATATCCAGAGGTACTGAGATTATAGACACCGGAGAAGCGATATCTGTCCCTGTAGGTGAGGAGGTCTTGGGGCGTATGTTTGACGTAGCTGGTAGGCCGATCGATGATAAAGAGGCTCCGGATGTTGAAGTAAAAAAACCTATTCACAGAGAACCACCTGAGTTTACAGATCAAGCACAAGAGACCGAGATACTTGAAACCGGGATAAAGGTCATTGACCTACTTTGTCCTTTCCTCAAAGGTGGTAAAGTTGGATTCTTTGGTGGAGCTGGGGTAGGCAAAACAGTAATGATTCAGGAGCTGATAAGAAACATCGCTTATGAGCACGGTGGTTATTCCATGTTTGCCGGTGTAGGTGAGAGAACTCGTGAAGGTAATGACCTGTATCGCGAGATGGAAGAGGCAGGGGTACTAGATAAAACCGCACTAGTTTACGGACAAATGAATGAACCACCTGGAGTGCGTGCACGAGTTGGTCTTACTGCTTTGACTATGGCGGAATATTTCCGAGATCAAGGCAGTGATCTACTGGTATTTATTGACAACATTTTCCGATTTGTACAGGCTGGAGCTGAGTTATCCGCACTTCTGGGTAGGATGCCTTCTGCTGTAGGTTATCAACCAACCTTAGCTACAGAAATGGGTCAACTACAAGAGCGTATTACTTCTACAGAAGAGGGTTCTATAACTTCAGTTCAGGCGGTTTATGTACCAGCTGATGACATTACCGACCCTGCTCCTGCTACTACTTTTGCTCACTTGGACTCTACAGTTGTGTTAGATAGATCACTTTCTGAGAAGGGTATTTACCCGGCTGTAGACCCGCTTGAGTCAAACTCAAACGTACTTGATCCAAAGATTGTAGGGGAAGAACACTATGAAGTAGCACAAGAAGTAAAAGAGATTATACAAAGATATAAAGACCTACAAGATATCATCGCTATTCTAGGTATGGAGGAGCTGTCTGAAGAAGACAAGCGTACTGTAGAGAGAGCTAGAAAGATTCAAAGATTCCTATCTCAACCATTCTTCGTAGCAGAGCAGTTTACCGGTGTTCCTGGTGAGTACGTAGATGTTGAAACTACTGTGGAATCAGTCAAGGAGATTATCGAAGGAAGGCATGATGATAAAAATGAGTCTGATTTCTACATGCAGGCAGGAATTGATTCAGTTATCGAAGAAGCAAAGGAAGAATCATAAAGCAAATCTGAAACTATAAAACCTAAATAATTTCATTCAATTTTTATGGCGGACCAATTAGATTTAAAAATTGTCACTCCGGACGGTGTAATGTATAACAGTGAAGCAGATAAAGCCACTATACCTACCAAGTCTGGTGGCATTACTGTATATCCTAGTCATATCCCATTGGTTTCAGTTCTTGAGCCGGGCGAGATAGTGGTACACAAAGAAGACTATACCGTCAATATGGCAGTATCAACCGGAGTACTTGAGGTCAGACCAGAAAGTAAACTCTATATTCTAGCTGATACTGCAGAGAGGGCAAAAAACATCGATGTGGAAAAGGCAAAACAGGCTCGACAAAGAGCAAAAGAGCTTCTAGAGAAGAAAAAGAATCAAGAAGATGTAGACTTCACCAAGATTCAATCAAGAATCGAGAAAGAAGCAGCAAGAATTAGAGTAGGAAAGAAATATAGAGATGTTGGAAAAACAAGTAAGTAAAATTTTAGCTTAAAATATTTTTTAGGTATAATATATGTAGTAATTCTTAACATTATATGATGGGAGATAACGGTACTTGTCCCGAATGTGGGGCACCGGTAGAAGAATGTAGTTGCGGAAGTCCTTCTGACGAATAAAGAGAAAGCCCGCCTTGAGCGGGCTTTCTTGTTTTCATATTTAGCTTTATTTTTCTCAAAAATCTGGTAAAATGATATTAACTTAAACAAAGTTAAATCTAGACATAAATACTATGACCAGAGAAACACCACAACCTCCTCCAGAAATTGAAAACTATGGAAAGGTAATACCGGAAACACAAAGATAGGAAGCCGATGAAGAAATCAAGGAATTAATGGAGGAGGTGTATGAAATTTTAAGAAAACAAAAAAAGATATCCGATAATATAGCAGAGTTACATAATTTTACTGAAAGTTGTAATTCAGAGCTGGTAGGTGCGGAATTATGTAAGTATATCGAAGATGGTATTGATGAAATACTACCCTCGACGGAGAGCCATGACCAAAGTTATTGGGTAACTGCAAACGAAGATGAAAAGTTTAATGATGCAATACAATCTCTTGAAAGAGAGGCAGCAGCGGAAAAGTCTACAGGTGATAGGTATCACTCTGAAGAAGATTTAAAAAGATCTCTTGTACTTAAAAAAGTATACTTGAAACAGGCAAAACAGAGAAAAGAGACCGAAGAAGAGATAGAGCATATGATTGAAAAACAGCCATGGTATCAAAGATTGGGCTCTACTGTTAAAGGTTGGTTTAGCTCTGATGGTAAGAAAGAACAAGAGACTAGAGCTGAAGAAGTAGCTAAAAAAATAAGTCAAACTAAAAGAGAGAGAAAGATAAAAGCAGCTAGGCTAATCAAAAAAAGAACCGATGAAGCAGAAGTGGATTGGGATAAGCTGTATCAGCGAAGTGAAAGATTGGTAAGACTCGCCGATATTATTCAAGAAGTGCAAGCACTACAATCCAGACTGAAAGGAGATGAATCTAAAGTAGCTGTTCCCATAAAAGACTTACAACAATTAGAACAAGCCTACGACCATCCGGCAATTTCTGAAGAACCTTTAA
>JBDGRL010000087.1:0-58489 GCA_042218065.1 Candidatus Magasanikiibacteriota bacterium
TATTCTACCCGCCTCGGGGCGGGTTGGAATAAAAATACCCCACTACGCAGAGTGCTTTGTAGTGGGGTTTTTGTTTTTTGTGCTTTATTTATAAACACAACGAAATCCTAACTTTTCATCAGGAGGAGTCATAAATCTATTATTTTTTATAGTAAGAAATCTATTTCGGAATGCATTATAACTTCCACCTTTGGTGTAAATACTGTTCGGTGTTCTGTGTTTAGTAGTCATTTCTGCTGCATTACCACCCAAATCACACCCATTTTTTGGCTTATCATTAGCTCGGCTGCAAACCGGCTGCAATTGGGGCGAGCCACTGCAGGCAACGTCAGCCACAAAATCCTTGCAACTCGGATTCGAGTTGCCTGCCGGCAAAGGATAGGTGGTATTTCCAGCCATTGTCTCCCACTCTTTAGGAGTTGGAACCTTTCCTCCGGTTTTTTTACAATAGGTCTTAGCTGCTTTCAAAGGCAGATTCACGACAGGTTTCTTTGTCGGATTATTACAATTACAAGAGTAGGTTTTTTGAACCAATCCATTGCTTTTTGCTCTACACCATTGTTTACATGTCACTTCGGTCTTGTCGTAAGCCATTCCACCTCCACGTGATGTGTAGATGGTATTTTGTTCACAGTTCTTTTTATTTTTCACATTGAATTGCTGACAAACAAGTCTTTTCTCACACCCGTCACCTTGCTGTCCTTGGTTCAGATCATTGTTTGCGTCAGCCCAACCTCTAGCACAGACGTACTGACAACTGCCACCTTGACACAAGGCGCCAGAATTCTGTGGAGCCGGTACACACGAATTGCCACAGCTTCCACAGTTTTGGATAGTCGATATACTAACCTCACACCCATTTGAGTTCTTGTTATCGCAATTTCTGAATCCAGACTTGCACTTGGAAACAGTGCAAGTACCCTGGAAACAGGATTGCTTCTTTACATTCGCCAGCTGGCATTTGTTTCCACAGCTGCCACAGTTGCCCAAATCGTCCTTTGTTTTTACTTCACAGCCGTCATTTCTCTTGTCATTGTTGCAGTCGGCAAAGCCGGATTTGCAAGTGAACTGACAGTTTCCACTTTTACAACTCGTATTGGTATTTGCTGGATTCGGACACGGGTTGCCGCATCCACCGCAGTGATTTGCATTCGTATCTGTGTTCACACATTTGTTGCCGCAAGCCTTTTTGGCGGGGCTTGGGCAGGGGTCAGTATCGAATGCATCCATCGTATCGGTAGCGTCACTGCTGTCAGTGTAGAATGTGTCTTTTGTATCTTTAGTATCTCTTGCATCTTTGTTTTTGTAGGCATCCACCACATCTGTCGAATCAGCGAGAATATCACGGATGACATCTCGAGTGTCACGGATATCCATCCCGATATCTTTTTCACTAGAGTCCATTGCATCCCGGACATCCATTTCGGTATCCATGGCGTCACGGGCATCAATGTCTCGAGTGTCAACCAAAACATCTTTTTTCGTACTCGAATCAGAGCTTGTATCCGAAGTCGAGTCTCGCTTCTCTATATCACGCTTCGTATCACTAGAATCCAGGACAGCTGTACCACTATCCTTGGTTTTGAGTTTGTAATTCTGAAAAACGTTGTCACAGCCATAAAAGTTTTGAACCAAAATCGCAACTAGAACTAGAACGAGTTTTCGCTGCATTTTCTCCTCCTTGTCGTCGCTTGTAGAGAACGGAACGAACTACCTTTATTTAAGCAAAAAAAGCAAAAAAAATCAAGACAAAAAGAAAAAGGCGGTGACCGAAGTCACCGCCTGATGTGCATAAAACTATCACTCAAGTCCGATCGGCTCAAATGAGGAGCTCGACCCAGCCTCCGTCGAGTCCGACCGATTCTTTTGGTTCTCGCCTCTCTGTTTTTTTATCTTTTCTGCTTTCTTGTCCGCTTTTTTCTTAGCATCCGTTTGTGCAAGCTCCAGACTCTTTCGTGCCGAAGCCACTGCTTGATTTCTACGCCTATCTATCTCTTTTCTCATTTGCTCTTGGGAACTCACCCAAGCCATGTCAGTACTCCTTTTAGCTACGGCTATATTTTTTTGATACTTTGCTTCGACAGCATCTTTCTTCTTAGATCCATTGGCTGTATTTTCAAACCAAAACAAGAATCCAGTCGCTGTAACTGCAGTGGTCATTAATACAATTACTGCAGCGGATAGGCCCGGGTGCTCTTGGATTGTTTGGGTTATGTGAGTAGAAACAGCTGTTTCAGTAGATTGTACTGATTCTTTGTCCTCGCCATTTCCATCTTGAGCTTCAGAGGTATCCTCTGTTTCAATCTGTGCTGAGTTTGTTTCTAGACCTTGGATCGTATTGGCAAACCCCATCTCCTGCGTATCTTCCAGGCTTGTGCTGATGAAGTTCACCAGCGACCTCTTGAAGGATTCCGCATCAGAAAACCTATCTTCTGGGTTGTAAGACAAAGCTTTCTCAATCATATCAATTATATTTCTAAAATCAGTCCTTGTAACACCAGAAGCATCAGGTGATGGCTTTATTTCTTCCGAAATCATTCCTTCTTCATGCAAACTAGTAAACTCAACATCTTCACTTGCATGTTTCATCACAATCTCCATTGGATCTTTTTCTTCGACATCATAAGGGAGACTACCAGAAAACATCCAGTAAAACAAGACTCCAAGCGAGTAAATGTCGGTGTTTTTTCCGATATCAAAACTTTCTACAGCCTGTTCAGGAGGCAAGTAATGTGGAGTTCCATAGAAACCTTGTTTAGTTAAGGCTCCATCTTCCTGAGTCAACTTCTTTACCAAGCCGAAATCTATTATTTTAACCTTCACCTCATCTTCTTTAGTATCTTCTATCAAAATGTTTTCAGGTTTTAGATCTCTATGCACCATATCCTCCCCATGCACAGCTGCTACACCTTCCAGTATTTTTTTCATTGCTTCAATCAGCAGTTCCAATTTGGCTTCTCCAGAGCTGATTTTTGCTTTGGTTCTGGAGACCCACTTGCGTAAACTGTAACCATCAACGAACTCTTGAGCTATGAAAGGGGGTTTACCCTCTAGATCTGATTCTTTGCAGTCATAGATATCAACGATTGACGGATGATCAATCTGTGCAATTGCTGTTGCTTCATCTATAAATCTTTCAACTCTATCAATATCAGAATCTACTCCCACATCCATCCTCAAAAACTTCAAAACCCGCTTTTGATCTAGCACAGTATGTCTTGCAAGAAAAACAATTCCGCCTCCACCTTGTCCTATTTCTCTTATGATCTCGTAATTATCTACCTTATCACCACTTGATAGTTCCATGCTATCCTCCTTTTCTATTGTAGAATGAGCTGAATGACCGCTACTTGGATATTACCATTTTTTGCTAAATTGTCAAGTATTTTTGATCAAATGAGAGAGTTAAGTGCTTAAAGAGATTACTTTATTTAATTTTATGACACCAAATGAAAAGGTCCGCAACCAGAAGCTGCGGACCGTACCCCCAAATTAATTGAAAAGTCAAAACGTAACTTTTAAACCCAACCCTAAGGAATTCATTCCTACTTTCACTTGCTCAGAATCTGTTTTTGGCCAAAACTTGATCGCTAACCCTGTACCAACTAACGCAATACCCGTAGTGAAAGTCACTACAGACACGGTTCTAGCTTTTTTTATCTTATTCAGTCTACTTCTCGACACCCTTTTATCTTTAGGGGGAGAAAAACCCCAAACAGGGATTCCTGAAAAATAAACTGCAGAGGTCAGCAGAGAAGCACCGCCTGCTCCAATTGTAGACCAGCTGATAGCATTGCGAGTATTTGCCTTACTCACTTTTTTATTTTCAGTTTTAACTTCAGCAAACTCTCTCCGTCTCCATTGCTCCTTTAACTGTTCATATGCCTGATCAAAAGCCGAGACCCCAGCAACAACTGTCTCGTATTCCTTACGTGCCTCATTGGCTGTCACAAAAGCATTTTTCACAGATTCCGACGCCGATTTCTTACTATTTTGAACTTTAATGCAATGTTTTAGCTTAGATTCCAATTTTTTCAGATAGTCCTCCTGATTCATTTGTTGTAACAACCCCTGATACTGACGATATTCTTTATTTGCAACCCTGCAATTCCTTGCATTCTGCTGAGCTGCAATTTGGCTAAGTTTGAATACAGCCTTTCCACTCCTTTGGAAAGCGCGCCGAAAATGCTCAGCAGCTTCTTCGTATTCCTTCTCATTAGATGCTTTTTTGCCCTTTTCATATAGTTCCTGGATAGATTCAGCGTAAGTAGTCGCTGGAAAAACAAAGATAACCACAAAAACTAAGAGCTTTCTCATTTTCTCCTCCCGAGAGTTGAGTTTGAACGAACAGCGAGAACTACTCTAATTTAAGCAAAATAATTATAAAAAATCAAGTGTTTTTAATTTCTATTTGGGCTTATTCCATTTCTTCTTGAAGAGTATCTAAAATTTCTGAATGAATTTCTCCGTTAGAAGCTAAATAACCATTTTTATTTTTCGTATCCTCTTTATTATATACAAAATCTTCTCCTTGAGTGTCAGTCAAATCACCACCCGCCTCCGAAAGGATTATATCTCCCGCGGCAATATCCCACTCATCAGTCTTATCAGAGCTGTTTATATACATATGAGCCTGTCCTTCCGCGATCTTGGATATTTTCAAGCCAGCACTACCGCAAGGCACCATCTCACCTATACCCAATTTTTCGGCAGTCCTTTGTTCTGGTTCCATTAAGTGGTTGCGGCTTACCAGCATTTTCATATTTTGAGCCTCATTTTCTACAGATACATTTATGTGGGTAGGATCTTGGTCAGACTTTTGTAGATACGCACCCTCATCTTTTTGAGCAAAATATAGCTTATCTTCAGCAGGAGCATATACAGCTCCCAACTTCACCTCTCCTTCAACTGATAAGGCTACCATGATCGTAAAATCACCCGTTTGTTGTAAGAAGTCCTTAGTACCATCAAGCGGATCTATGATCCAAACTTTTCCTTTCTCCAATCTTGACCTGTCGTCTACTCTCTCTTCGGAAAGCATTCCGTACCCGAATTCATCCAACTCATCTTCCAATGCCTTCTGTGCTGCAATATCTGCTTTGGTTACAGGGCTGTCATCGGCTTTATAGTGAGTGTCCGGATCCAGATCTTCTCCGTAATACTCCATAGCTGCTTCACCTGCTTGTTTGATCGCTGATTTTACTGCTTGTAACTCTTTTTTCATAAAATGATTTTGTCTAAGATAATTGATAGAATGTCAAGTCAAGAAACCTTCCTCCTTCAAAAAAGTCAATATTTTATCTACCGCCTCATCTTCTGAAATCTGGTCCGATCGAATATGAATATCCGGATTATCCGGCTTTTCATACGGATGTGATATCCCGGTAAAATTATCTATCTCACCGTCTCGTGCTTGTTGATACAAGCCTTTTACATCCCGTTCTTCGCATACTTCCAGCGGTGCATCCACAAATACTTCGATAAATTTATCTCCTATTTTTTCCTTAAGCTCTTTTCTTTGGTCTTTATAAGGGGTAATAAAACTTGCTAAAGTCAGCACCCCATTTTGACTTAACAGCTTAGCTACAAAACCGGCTCTTTTTATATTTTCTCTACGATCTTCTTCACTAAAACCTAAATCACTACAGATAGAATCTCTAAGTATATCTCCATCTAATCTTTGGGAGTTCACTTCTCTATCTTCCAGCTCCTCTTTCAACTTATCTGCAATAGTGCTCTTTCCAGCACCGGAAAGCCCTGTAAACCATAAAGTAGCAGAATCTTTCAGGCTTAGTTTTTCTTTAGCTTCTTCTTCAATAGGTTGAATTATCATTCCTCCTCCTACTGTATTCTTAGTCTGATCATCTATTAAGATAAAATTACCAGTATTCCTGTTTTTTTCGTATGGATCCATCATGATAGTCTGATGTGTAGTCACCGACACCTTGCCTATTTCATTCAATTTTAAACTCTCTGCTTCTTCTCTATGTAAGGAATCAATATTGAGCTTATACTGTAAATCAATATCACAGCGAGTAGTTTTGCCGGTATGCTTGAGTAAATATGTTTGTTCTGTATCCAAGTTCTCTTCGTTCATCCAACACAACTGAGCTTGAAATTTTTGTGTTTCAATAGGCTGATTTCCAACTCGAGAAATCATATCACCTCTTGAAATATCCAGCTCATCTTCTAGATAAATCGATGCTGATTCTGATGTTTGCGCTTTCTCTTTTTCTTCTCCGGCTACTGTAATTTCCTCAACCTTGCTTTTTTTATTGGATGGTAGGACTATAATTTCCTCTCCTTGTTTGATGCTACCACTGGCTATACGACCTGAATATCCTCTACCCTTTTCATTATTTAACACATATTGCACCGGAAGCCTAAAGTCAACCAGATTTCGATCAGGTGTAACAGCAATATTTTCTAAATAACTCAATACTGTAGGTCCATTGTACCAGTTCATCTGATCCCCACGCTCTACTACCATATCACCTTCTAATGCAGAAACTGGAATGTACTGCAAGTCTTGTATATTCAATTTCGCAGCAAAATTTGTAATCTCTTCTTTAATTTGTTCAAACTCAGACTCACTATAATCTACAAGGTCCATCTTATTTATGATCATAACAATATGAGGAATACCCAGTAGAGAAGCTATCGAAAGATGTCTTTTTGATTGTTCAGTCAAACCTTGGCTAGCATCTACAAGTAATATTCCAATATCAGCAGTAGAAGCCCCGGTCACCATATTTCGAGTATACTGTTCGTGACCAGGTACATCGGCAATAATAAATCTACGTTCAGGTAAAGAAAAATAACGATAAGCAACATCTATAGTAATGCCCTGTTCCCGCTCTGCGGCTAACCCATCTGTAAGCAAAGACAGATCAATCTCATCATGTCCGCGACGGTCACTAGCCGCCCTAGCTGCTTCCAATTGATCCTCAGAAACAGAATCAGTATCATAAAGCAACCGCCCAATAAGAGTAGACTTTCCATCATCTACACTACCTGCAGCTACTAATCTTATAAGTTGTGTTTTGTTATCTTTTTCCATAGTTTTTATCAGCTGAGATTATTTTTGTATTCTTTCTTGAACTGAAATTTATATCTATAATTGAAAAAATTTTAATCTCTAGTTTATACGTTGTTTTACTATATTGAATATTTGAGTGTGAGGGTTAGAAAATTTAATCATGAGGAGTGATTTATTTGTTTCAATGTTTGAGCAAAGCGAGTTTTGAAACAAAAATGACGAATGATTAAATTTTACCGAACACTCAATCAAAAAAATATATTAAAGCAACGCATAAACTAGAAATAACCTTCCTTTTTCTTATCCTCCATAGCAGACTCAGAATTATCATCTATAGCTCTATTTGAACGTTCTGATTTATTCGATTCTTTCAGTTCTTGAATGATCTCTTCGACAGTTTCAGCATCCGAGTAAACAGCGCCAGTAGAAGGAGAACAGCCCAAAGTCCTGTATCTTACCATCTCTTCTTTTACTTCTTCCTCTTCTTTTGGTTGTACAAACTCATCTACACTTAAAATCATACCATTTCTCTCTACTACTTCTCTTTGTTGGGCATAATACAGTGATACCACTTCTAGTTCTTCTCTTTTTATGTATTGCCACACATCCAGCTCGGTCCAGTTTGATAGAGGAAAAACTCGCATATTTTGCTGATCTGCAAGTTTAGCATTGTACAGATGCCACAGCTCTGGTCTTTGGTCTTTCGGATCCCAAACTCCATGCTCTGAACGAATCGAAAAAATTCTTTCTTTCGCTCGTGATTTTTCTTCATCTCTACGAGCTCCGCCAAAAGCACAATCAAATTCATGTTTTTTAAGTGCATTCAAAAGTGGTTTCGTTTTTTTGAGATATATATATTCCTCACTGTGAGCATCCTCAGCTTCCAGTTCTTGTGCTCTTTCCTCCTTATTTTTTTGCACCAAAACATTTACCCCATACTCTTCTTCAATGTAATCTCTAAATTCAATCATTTCCTTAAATAGAAAACCGGTATCAACATGTAACAAAGGAAAAGGGATATCCCCTGGTGCAAATGCTTTACTCGCTAAATGAAGCAATACAGAAGAATCTTTCCCTAAAGAGGAAAGTAGAACGGGGTTTTCTGATTCTGCTACAGCTTCACGAATTATATGAATACTCTCAGCCTCCAGTTCATCTAATTGTGATAGTTTATAGTCCGACATATTTATCGACAGTATATATTAAAAGAATACCAAAAATAAATAAACCCCACCATGTGGCGGGGCTTTTATTTTATATTATCTCAAATTTTTTTATTGGTTTTTGCCGGTGATTTCTCTTTCAACATTTTTTGGAACTTCTTGGTACTCTTCAAATTCCATAGTGTAGTCCCCTCTACCTTGAGTCATAGATCGAAGTTGAGTAGCATACCCAAACATTTCAGATAGTGGCACCATAGCTCTAATAACTTTTGATTTACCTCTTTCACCCATCTCTAAAATTTGCCCTCTTTTTGAGTTTATATCACCCATTACATCTCCCATATTATCTTCCGGAGTGATAACTTCTACTTTCATGACCGGCTCTAACATCACAGGGTCAGCATCTTTCACTGCATCTTTAAAAGCTTTATCTCCAGCCATTTTAAAGGCAACCTCAGAAGAGTCAACTTCGTGAAAACTACCATCATAACAAGTTGCTTTTACTCCGGTCATAGGATAACCACCTACGACTCCACGGTCCATGGCTTCTTTAATTCCTTTTTTGACTGAAGGTATAAACTCACGTGGAATTACTCCACCTTTTATCTCATCTACGAATAGGTAGCCGTCTTCCACATCTTCTTCTTCAATTCCTTCTTCTTCCTCTACATTTAGAGGCTCAATTTCTATTAAGCAGTGACCGTATTGACCTCTACCACCGGATTGTTTGATGTATTCACCTTCGCCTTTTGCTTCACTTCTTATAGTTTCTTTATATGCTACTTGTGGTTCACCTATATCCGCATTTACATCAAACTCATCTTGTAATCTTTTCAGGATAACCTCCAAGTGAAGTTCTCCCATACCAGAAATAATAGTCTGTAGAGTATCTTCATCCTTGCTAATATCAAAAGTTGGGTCCTCTTCGGAAAGTTTTTGAAGAGCTGTACCCATTTTTTCCTGATCTTTTTTGCTTTCGGGCTCAATAGCTACGGAAATGACAGGATCAGGGAAAGTGATATTTTCCAAGACAACTTCTCGATCTTCAGAACAAATAGTATCACCGGTAACAGTATTATCTAGTCCGACTGCTGCAGCAATTTCACCGGCATGAACCTTGTCGACCTCCTCTCTCTTGTTAGCATGCATTCGCACCATCCTGCTTACTCGCTCTTTTTCTTCTGTATTTGTATTTATTACGTAACTTCCGGATTCAAGAGTGCCGGAATAAACTCGGAAGAAAACTAGCTTGCCAACATAAGGATCAGTAGCAACCTTAAAAGCTAGAGCTGAGAATGGCTCGTCGTCATCTGCATGAATTTTCACTTCGTCCTCTTCTTCTACATCAGGATCTAATAGTTCAGCCTCTTTAGCTGGAATATCTTTCGGTGACGGCAGATAATCAACCACGCCGTCAAGCATAGGTTGAATTCCTATATTATGCAAAGCAGAACCACACATTACTGGATACATCTCATCATCCAGTACTAGTGTTCGTATAGCATCCTTGATTTCTTCTACTGTGATCTCTTCATCATTTAG
Source organism: Candidatus Magasanikiibacteriota bacterium (assembly GCA_042218065.1). Taxonomy (GTDB): domain Bacteria; phylum Patescibacteriota; class Patescibacteriia; order Magasanikbacterales; family UBA922; genus JBDGRJ01. The sequence continues at coordinate 9,745 of JBDGRL010000087.1, forward strand.
ATATTTTTCCATCATGTCTTCACTAGCCTCTGCTACTTTTTCCATCATTTTTTCTCGGTATTCTTCTGCTTTGTCCTCATACTCTTCTGGAATCTCATGCTCTACTACCTCAGCACCATATTCTCCTTCGAATGTATACGCTTTTTGTTCAATTAAATCAATGACACCTTTGTGATCATCTTCTGTTCCCCAAGGCAGTTGAATCGCATAAGCTTCATCAGAAAGCCGCTCATGAATCGAGTCTAATGTCATCTCAAAATCAGCTCCAGTCTTGTCCATCTTATTGGCAAAACAAAAACGAGGGACTTCATATTTATCTGCTTGACGCCATACTGTTTCTGACTGAGGTTCTACACCCTGAGAAGCATCGAAGATCGCAATTGATCCATCAAGAACTCGAAGGGAGCGCTCAACTTCAACTGTAAAGTCTACGTGTCCAGGAGTGTCAATAATGTTAATACGATTATCTTCCCAAAAACAGGTGGTAGCAGCAGATGTAATAGTAATACCACGCTCTTTTTCTTGGTCCATCCAGTCCATATCTGCTTCACCTTCGTGGGTTTCTCCAATTTTGTGTTTTCTGCCTGTATAATAAAGGATACGCTCAGTAGCGGTAGTTTTTCCCGCATCAATGTGCGCCATTATTCCTATGTTTCTGATTTGTTCGAGTGGATATTCCCGTGCCATTAGTTTGTAGTTAGATTATATAAATAAAAAAATAGACTAAGCGTTCTTATCTGAATTTAACCTTGCTATTAATGAGGTTAAATTTAAGTTTTGATGAATTTAGCAAAGTGAGCAAAAGCTTTGTTGGCTTCTGCCATTCGGTGCACCTCTTCTTTTCTTCTGATTGCATTGCCTTCTTCCTGAAGTGCTGCATTTAGCTCCCCGGTCAATCTTTTTGACATATTTTCTTCAGATCTATCTTTAGCAGAGTTTATAATCCAACGAAAAGCTAGTGCATATCTCCTATCACCAGCTACCGTTATAGGTATGTTATAGTTGGCGCCACCTACTCTACGCGATCGCACCTCCATATGTGGAGCAACTTTTTCTACTGCTTTTTCCCATAATTCTAAAGGTTCTTCATCTTCACCTTCAGCTAAATCCTCAATAGCCTCATAAACAGTCCTTCTAGCCAACTGCTTTTTACCTTCTTGCATTACATAATTAATAAACTTTGCTAGTTTTTCACTATCATATTTTGGGTCCGGTTTAACTTCTCCGGCTTGTAGCGGTTCAGACATAAGTTAATGTTGATTAAGATTTCGAAGAAAATTATTAATTAGGTTTTTTGGTTCCATAAAGAGACCTGCTGGTCTTTCTTCCTTCTACTCCTTCCGTGTCATATACACCACGAACCACAGTATAATTTACACCAGGACAGTCCTTTACACCTCCACCTTTAACTAATACAATAGAGTGCTCCTGAAGGTTGTGGCCTTCCCCTGGAATATAAGCAATAATTCTCGCCCCATTAGAAAGCCTAACCTTGGCTACTTTTCTTAGAGCAGAGTTCGGCTTCTTGGGTGCTCTTGTATACACCTTAGTACAAACTCCTCGTTTAAACGGAGCTCCTTCATCCAACTGATTCTTTTCTCTGCCTAGATCATTATAAGTATATTGTAGATCCGGTGATTCGGATTTCTCCTTTTTTCGATCTCTACCTTTTCGAACTAATTGATTAATGGTTGGCATAGAAATTATCTTTTGTTTCTAAAAGTTAATTGAAAATTATAAAGCAGAAAAATTATATAATAAGTTTTATCTTTTGTCAAGGAAGTGGTTTTAATAAATTTAGCCCCGACTCTTTTCAAAGCCGAGGCCTCTGTAGTTTTGTGGACCCTCCTATTCTCCTCTCAGATGTTCTTTTAGAATTTTTCTGACGTACGTTTGAATACCAACATCTTCTTCCTGCGCTCTTTCTTCTAGCTCTTCTACTTTTTCTTCACCAAGACGAATGGGGGGTAGTTCTTTAATTCTAAGCATTTCATCAAGTTCTTCTTCCTCTTCTGGCTTCGCTGATATCTTCGGAAATTCATACTCACCCTCGTACCACTGTCTAGCCATTGCTTCTAAATCCTCTCTTGAATATGTTTTCTCTGGAAGCTCATCTTGCAAAAAATTCGAGATTGCTCTTCTAAGGAGGGCTTGATAATTAGAGCCCTCTTCGGTTGCTAAGTACTTTAGTAGTTGAATAGACCCCTTTCTCAAACGTACTGTAACCTTTTTAAGTTCATACATTTCTTCTAAATCTCTCTCTTGTTCTTCTGATAGTTCCGAAGTATCCCCTTTTATTGGGTAGTAACTCATAAGCAATTCTATCCAGTCAAGTATGTCGTAACCCATCATTTGAACCTCCTTAAAGGTTAGAGGAAAGACTTCTAATGATCGACAGTTCATTAGCATTAAAACAAAAAAATTAGTTTTGTCAAATACTAAAACAAAACCATACCACCAGTAAATAAACTTGTAAGATACCGAATAACAGGAATTATCAATTCAAAACCGAAGAGCAAAAAAATAATGAGTATAAGAAACTTATATCTCCTAAGCTTTATCTCAATCTCTTTGTAAGATGCTGGCAAGAAAGCAAACAATACTTTTGACCCATCTAGTGGAGGAATCGGGACCATATTAAAAACTCCCAACAACACATTCACAAACACTATAATCAAAAGCGGTTGAACCATAGCAGAGCTAGCTGGAAAAATTTGTATAATCAAACCAAATACGGCTGCTAGAGCAAAGTTTGATAGTGGACCAGCTAAAGCTACCCACATCGGACCCCACTTTTGATCATTTAAATTACGGTGATTTATCGGTACGGGCTTTGCATAAGCAAATAGAAAATTACCACCACTAACCAATAATAAAAATAAAGGCATTAAAATAGTACCCATCATATCTATGTGCGCTCTCGGATCAAGTGTAAGCCTGCCTCTATGTTTAGCTGTGGGGTCTCCCAGCTCATTTGCCATCCACCCATGAGCATATTCATGAATAATTGCAGATGGCACTACAAATATAAAATAAAATAATGCCTGGTAAGCTATATTCATCTCTTATTGACAAAATAGATTAAATGCAGTATAATTCACTGCTGTAGAGTATAAAAATAATTTTACTAATAATCAAATCTTATGGCTAGAAAATGTGAAGAATGCGGAAAAGGGTCAAAAAAAGCCGCTCATCGTAGTGATGCCAACAACAAAACTATAAGAAGACAAAAACCAAATCTTCAAAAATGGCACGGAAAAAAGTTGTGCACAAGGTGTATAAAGAAAAAATCAAAAGCTAATTAAATATAGCTAAGTTTAAGTTATAAGTTTTGTACTTAGCAGTACTTTATTTTCTCAAAACAAAAGAGGCTGCTACTCAGCAGCCTCTTTTTTATCCTAACTAATTTTTATTAAATTACTCTCTGCTGTATTTACCCATTAACTCGCTTGAGTCTATAACACGCTCCTTGATTGCAGTCTCTAAATCTGATTTCCCAGCTCCAGCTTCTAGATTTATCTCTTCCTCAAGAGCATAAAGCTTGAAAAAGTATCTATGAGTTCCAGAAGGAGGACAAGGTCCGCCATAACCAATGCTACCAAAGTCTGTACTACCCTCGATAGCTCCTTCTGGAGTTTCGTCTTCTTCTATAGCTCCAACATCAGGGTCAATATTCCATACGGTCCAATGAGTAAAGGTTCCTCCGGGAGCATCTGGGTCCTCGACAATCAAAGCTAGAGACTTGGCACGCTCAGGTGTTTCTGATATTTCCAACCTTGGATTGATGTCTTCGCCATCACAAGTAAATTTTTCAGGAATTTCCCCCTCCTGGTTAAATGCAGGACTTGTAAGCTTCATATTTAAGTATTATTAAAATTATTTAATTTATAAGAATATTCTTCTATCACTGCAGCCACAACTTGAGGATAACATACCAGTAAAATAAAGAAAATGTTAACTCTTAGAACAAACAGTGCCTTTGTTCCTATGCTTAGGACGGAAATGGTTAGAAGCTTCTGGTCTTTTATTGTCCGGATTTTGAATAAAATCTTTACATTCTTGAGAACAAGCATTATTAAGCTCCTTCATGCAACCGTTGCAACCAATAAATAATTTATTACAATGCTTGTTCATACAGTTTCTATATTTTTTACAAGGCTCATTGCAAATATCACACTCAGACGGTATGCTATCATCCACTTCTATGCTAACCCGGTCATCGAATACAAAACAGTCACCGATATAGAAACCTTCATCTCCATATTTATCTACATACTTCATAATTCCACCTTCTAATTGATATAAATTATCTGGATCAAATCCGTTATTTATTAACATAGCTGAAGCTGGTTCACAACGAATACCTCCAGTACAGAAAAGTACTATTTTCTTGCCTTTGAATTGCTCATAAAAACCCAAATTCTCGGGTAAATCTCTAAAGTACTTCATAGGAGGTCTTACGACCCCCTTGAATCTACCTATCCTCCACTCATAATCATTTCTCATATCTAATAAAACCAGGTTATCCTGCTCTTGCTGCATCCACAAATGTAAAGTTTTTGGTTTTATATGCTGTGCTCTATTACAAATGTTATATTGCTCTTTAGCATCTGTAGTTACCAATTCATCTCGGTGTTTTACTGATAAGTCGGGAAAAGGTAGTTCTTCAGATTCACTTTCCTTAAAATCAATACCGGAAAGAAGTTCATGCTGTTTAGTATAATTCTTATATTTCTCTATTGATTCTTTCTCGCCACCCAAAGTGCCGTTTATCCCATTTTCGCTTATTAATACTCTACCCTTAAGTCGTAAAGCTTTACAAACTTCTTCGTGTGTAGATGCAATCTTCTGTGGGTTATCTATATCTACATACTTGTAATAGAGTAGTACTTGGTACATAAAATCTGAATTATATAGTTATAAATCGGAAATTATCTATTCTCAGTCTTATCTTTCACTTGTTCCAACATAAGTTCTGCTTCCTGAGGATCTTCCGCTACAATAACACTAGCACATTTTTCAGGTAGACAAAAAGGGTTTGCAACAAAGGCACCTTTTTGATTTTCCGGATCATAATCCAAATTTTCCTGCTCAAAAATTTGATGTACTTCCTGAAATGTTTCCAAGTCAGGGTGTATATTGTGCATCAGCACACACCTATCAGAATCTACTTGCTGGTTGATAAAATTAGGGTAAGAAGAGCCGTTGTACCTACAGTTGCATTCCAAAATCTTCCAGTCTCCTGATGAGCTTACCTTTAGGTCAAACCCGATCCTGCCATAATGTGGAAACTGCTCCACTATACTTCTGGTTGCTTGTTTGATATCATTTATTGTTTCCGTAGCGTCCCATGGGAATACCTCTTGGGGTTCAGAAATTAAATTACCCTGATGTATACAATTGTCAATATATTGTCTGGTCCAGTACTGTAGTTCCGGCTCTCCATCTTTTTTAATATCCCAAGTTACACTAAACTCCTGGCCTTTATCATAAAACTCCTCTACTAAGAAAGGGTTTCCATCAGCAAAATCTTCTAGAAACTGATCAAACTCTTTAGAGTTAAAGTAAGATTTGTCTTCAACCCTCTGAGCCCCAACCCCGCTCGCCTTTTTAGGGTGCCGAACTAAAATATCATCATATTTTTGTGCCATGCTCTTGCCAGCTTTGGCTAACTCTTTATCCTCACAAACAGAATATTCTGTAAACCACTCTTCTTTACCTAAATCTCTCAGATGAGCTTTATTTTCAAGTTTCATATGAACTTCCGGAGGTTGTGTCTTCCACTGATGATCTTCAAACCCCCATTTTTCTTTGAACTGATTGGTATTCTCCCAAGAAACAAATGGTACTATAGTGTCACTTTCGTTGATAACTTCATCAAGCTTATTACTCTTATCTAAGGAATGAAACAAGGTTTCTCCATCTGCAGGAACTGACCATACTTTTTTGGGGCCTAAATTCATAGATTTCAGATAACTCACATAGTTATCCAGGTTCGGTTTCTCATACACTACCACACCTTCTGGGGATAACAGAGCACGAGCAGTATAATCTTCTACTCCGGATATGTAACCTTCCAAAAATTTTGTGAACAACTCTAAGCAATGTATATGTGTCTTCATAACAAATTTACTTTTTAATTTAAATTTATGAATAAAAATTTCAAAAACCCGCCGTTTCCGGCGGGCTCTTCTAGCTAATGCCTCTAGTTAATCAAACAATAGAAAAGCCACGCCTCGGAGAACCGAGCACTAAAAACAGTACAAATACAAATAGATTTTGTTTGTAGTTTCCTTGTGTCATAATTTTACAAATTAAATTATACAATAAATATCTCTCTTGTCAAGATTCCTCAACTACATCAACAAATCTATGCAGAACCTCAGTAGAATAAGAAGTATCACCAAAATCAGATAAGGCTTCATCTATATTATCAGCATAGGAAGGATAAAGTTCTAATCTGTATTTTAATCTTGCTCTAGTTAATTCTGGATGAAACAAAGTCCCCCAAACCTGCTTATCTTCTATTTTAAAAGCTTGAAAATCAACTCTATTAGAACCAGCCAACCTCACTACATTATTAGGTAAATCAATAATAGTATCTTGGTGAGCTAAAGTGACGTCAAAACCAGAATCTAAATTAGAAAATATCTTACACTTTTCACAATGATCAGTAAGACAAATCTCAAAAGCCCCTACTTCATGATAATGTTCATCATCCGTCAGCTCACCACCCTGATGCAGAGCAATTATTTGAGACCCCAAACAAACACCCAAAGTTGGAATGTCTGCACCTAAAATATAATCTAGATAAGAAAAAACCTCATCTTTCCATGTACCTTCACCATGACCTTTTGTAAGATAAAACTCCCCACTGCCTGCTAAGATGACTCCGTCTATTTCAGCTAGTAAAGAAATGTCTAAATCTTCTTCAGTTGCATTTATAAAACTGAGTTTAATATTTCTCTCTAATAGCTCATCCTTAAAACAATCTTGCTCGTGGTTTAAAGACTGATCTGTACGAAACTGTACCACGAGAACCTTTTTTTCTTCTGACATAAAATGTTGATAATAATACCCCACTTTACTATAGACAAAAGCTTGCCTACAGAAGAGTAGGTGGCCGTTCCCAAAATGAGAACGGCCTTTTCCTTTTTTAAAGAGCTTAAAATCTAGTAGTTTTATTCTTTTCTTTGCAGTGCATTCCTTGCTTTTTCGAACTCATGCTTTGCTTCTGCAAAATCCTCGCCAAACGTACACACTCCGCATTTATCTAGCCCCATATCCAACAATGGTGTATGGAACATGACTGTCTGAGTCGGGTTGGGTAGCCGTTCTTTGGCACTATGGTAAGACTCGGCTTCCACTTGTAGCACATTACAACCTATTACAACTTTCGGTGCTCCCAAGCTTTCTTCCAGTTGCTTTTGGAGACCGTAGACATACCATGAGTGGCTTCCACGCGGATTGCACTCCAAAAGCAAAGCCTTTCCATCTTCAGTATACGCAAAATCAAAACAAACTTTACCACGATACCCTTTTTGGTACAGTATACTCGCAGCCTCCCCCCCGCACTCTCTCAATTTTAATCGAGCCTGAGTGCCCAACGGACCTAAAGGCACCTCTTGAGAACCAACAGCATTTCCCATGTGACCTATATCATTTTTTATCAACTGATTTAAGGTAACCAGATCTCCAATCGGAGAATCTTTTCCAATGTTTTGCAGGCTTATGTATTGAAACTGTGGTCCATGATCAGTGATATCGTAGATGATAGAGCACGGATGATGTTCGTAAACTTGCTCAACTATCGCTCCAACTTCTGGGTCCCAATTCTCTTCCAAGAAGCTTTGTGGTTTGTAAACACGAGAACCATTACCCCCATTTATTCCCGATCCTACTTCATCTTTAGAGGGGTAATACTTCTGACCTTCTCCAGAAGCTTTATCCGGACGCTTTACCACAACCGGTCCACATTTAGATAACCCATCAAAAACTCCTAGCAACTCTTCTCTACTTTCTACCACATAATTTTCAGGACACACCATGCAATCTTTTGCTTGAAGAGCCTCTCTCAGTCGAGCTTTATTTGCCCATTCTTCGTATTGTTCTTGAGAAGGATTCGTAACGTGTCGATCCCAATCCAATCCCAATTTTTTTACAAAATCAACTGCCTCAGGCTCACTAGAAAACAACTCCAGTTTGTAACCATCTTGAACTATCAGCTCGTAAATTTTTCTACCAGCATCAGATTTAAGCACATCATCATAAAAACTGTCTGTCTTTTGAGGGACCTCAATTATTTCTTCCGGTCCTAGCCCTTTTTCTTCTTTCAGATCCTTAAAATAGCTATCGAAGTCGAACCGAGGGTGAGTATAACTCACCATTTTCTCTACATCCACCAAGGCGACCCTGTTCCAATATGAATCTATCCCGGGAACATGCTGAAGGTGCTCCCAGTCTTCACCAACGTTGTGTAGAGCAATCGTGCTCATCTCCTCCTCCGTGAGTAACGGAAATGAACTCTCATCAACGGCAAGACCTACTCTTGCCGATACAACAGCTTTTAGCTGCTCAACCGGCAAGAGTAGTTTGTGGTAATGCGACTTAAACTTACTAAATTAAGTCCTTTTTGTAAAGTGCTGATCAGAAAATTTAAAAAACCCGCTTTCTCAGCGGGCTCTTCACGATATACTTATAAGATCTTCTATCTCAAATCATGAAGAGCTCCGCCTCGATAACCGAGGATCACCAGCAGAATTTCAATAATTTTAATAAATAATGAAAAGCTCTTCATAATTTTTCTTAACTATTCTTAATATATTAAAACATACATATATCTGTCAAATACAAGAATGTGGATAACTATTGGTAGAATTGTTACTTACAAAAACAGAAGAACCATTTTTCTATTACAAAATCTACAGATCTATTTCTGAGGAGCTCCTGAGTTCAAACTACTTTCAAACTATCTTTAGCAAGCTCATGTAATTTGCTTTTTTTTGCGTGAGTATAGTTTCCTTCTATATACTTATACCTCTCTCTATTTAATGCTTTTTCTATTTCATTTTCTACAATATTCTTTAAATAACTTGGTGCCGCTATCATCAAGTGCTTATAATTATTTTGCCACAAATCTTTGGTTTTTTGGGCTACTTTTTTCGTATGTTGTTCAATAATCCTTCTTTCCTCAGCATTTTCTATATCTATACCTGCAGTACCAAATGTTTTTCCGTGACCTCTTTTTTCAAAATGACCCTCTTTATCGGACAAATCCCACTCCTCTGTAGTCTTCTCTTCCAGTTTCTCAATATCATCACGAAGTACTTTATACCACTTTACCTCTTCTTTGCTTGTTACTACTAATAGTGATGGGTAATGTGATTGCTTCATAGAAATAAAATTAGTTTTGATTTAAAACAGCTCGCAATAAACTGCGAGCCGCTCTATACCTGCCCTCAGGGGATTAACCTCTGTCCCTATATGGTATAGTGGGTGGCCGCAGAACTTAACCTACGGACGAACCGCCGGGCTAAGCCGATATAAGCCCCCTTTGAATTGGGTGTCGGACATGGTTTTCTCCTCCTGTAGGGCAGGTGTATGTATTGTACTACGTCTTTCTTAGGGGGTCAAATTATTCTCGTTCATCTTCCATATACACATGTAGATATTCGGTTTTATCATAGTCATAAAGCTCATCTTCGTTGAAGAATCTATCTATCTCCTCTTTTGCGTTTTCAATCGAATCCGAGCAATGAACTACATTACAAACCCCCATAGCTAAATCACCTCTGATAGTACCAGCATCTGCTTCACCTGCATGAGTATCTCCAGTAATCAGACGTACCGCTGAGATTGCGTTCTGTCCCTCAACACAAAGAGCTACAACCGGAGAAGATTGCATAAACTCTTCTAGATCAGGGTAAAAATCCTTATCTACATGATGAGAATAATGGTCTCGAAGAAGATCTTCATCAAGTTCCATAAACTTTAGTCCTACAATCTTCAAGCCCTTTTTTTCAAGACGATGAATTACCTCGCCTACCTTACCTCTCTGAACAGCATCCGGTTTTATAAGAACGAGTGTCTTTTCATTTACGCCCTCAAAATTATCAAACTCCATGGTGATAGTTTAAGAATAATTCAGGGTAATTATAGTTTAATTGTCAGTACTAGTCAAGACTATGATAAAAGTCTAAATCTAGCTTATAAATTCTCTATATCTGTCAAGAAACCAGAACTGCCAGAATCTTCTTCTAATTCATAAGTATACTCACTATCGGTTTCTATTTGCTCTTCCCGTTCATCCTCAATCAAGTGCTCAACCTCTTTGATAAACTGACTTGGTTTTTGAAATTTTCTATTTGAAGTAACTGAAGTCAGTGGATAAGTAAGATATAGATGTTCCTTAGCTCTGGTGAGCGCTACATAGAATAATCTTCTTTCTTCCTCCAGTCCATTTGGACTATCTAAAGCTCTCTCATTTGGAAACTGATTTTTAGCTAAGTTCATAATAAAAACAGACCTCCACTCTAAGCCTTTAGCTTGATGTATGGTTGAAAGCACAACATTATTTTCCGATTCTTCAGCTTCATATTTCTGTTGCATGGAAGCTTCAGCTAAAAACTGTTGTAGCTGCTCTCTCGGACCATCATCTAAATCGACAATACCAAAGGCAGTAGAAGCTAGTTGTTTTATATCTTTCACTCTTTCTTTATGATCTTCATATTCATCTTTTAGAACTTCCTTGTATTTAGAATTTTTAATGGACTTAATAAGGTCTGCTGGACCTTCTTTCTTGTTTTTTTCAATCTCTGACCAAATAGATATAAAGCTCTTCCAGCCTTTTTGAGCTCTAGAGTTTAATCCTGACTTAACATCTCTAATACTATTAAGGCCATCCAAGCTTTGTATCCTAGTAATAATTTTTGATGATGTTTTTGGTCCTATGCCTGTATGCTGTGTCAATACTCTATCCCAAGCTGTAGTATCTTTTGGGTTAAGAAAAGCACGTAAATAAGCCAATACATCCTTAATATGAGCACGCTCAAAGAATCTCATCCCTCCTCTGAATTCATAAGGAATACCGCGCTTATTTAACTCCATCTCTAAGGCTTGTGAGTGATGAGAAGCACGAAAAAGCGAAGACATCTCATCATATGACACTCCTCTAGACTCCAATTTTTCCATTTCATCTGCAATAAACTCAGCTTCTTTTCTGCGATCTGACAGCTCTTCTATTGTGGGTGTCGTAGTGCTTTCTTTTGTGCTTCTAAGCTCTTTTTCATGCTGGTTTTCATTATTTTTTATCGCCTCATTGGCAAGCTCTAAAATATCAGGAGTAGACCTATAGTTTGTCTCCAGCTTGAATACATCCACATCATCAAACTCATCTTCAAATCCGAGTATATTTGAGATATCTGCTGCTCGAAACGAATAGATACTCTGAGCATCATCACCAACTACTAATAAATTCTCGTGATAGCTAGAAAATAATTTTAAGATTTCATCTTGAATTTGATTTATATCTTGATACTCATCAGCAAGTACATACTTAAATTGTCTTGCATATTTCTCTTTTAGTTGAGGATTATTTTTGAGCAGCCGAGTCAAATTGACCAACAAATCATCAAAGTCCATTGAATTGGATGCTTTCTTCTTCTTTTCATATTCTTGAGCTACGTGCTCTATAGTGTCTACATGATCTAGATACTTTGGATACTTAAGTTCAAGTACATTTTCAATAGTGTCCTTTGAGTTTCGAGAAAAACTTATTATAGCCTGGATAGTGCTGGCTTTGGGGAAATTATCTTTTTTTTGATTGATACCTAAATTATCCGTAACTTTTTTAATTAATTTTTCAGCGTCATTACTATCCAAAATCGTAAAATTTTCCTCATAATTTAGCTTTTCTCCATGCTCTCTAAGTATTTTATATGCAATAGAATGAAAAGTACCTGCCCAAGGCAGATCCTGATCTAAATCCGTAAGTTGACGCACTCGCTCCACCATCTCATCTGCTGCCTTATTCGTAAATGTTACCAGCAAAATCTCGGATGGTTTCACCCCCTGATCCAATAGATAGGCGGTACGATAAGTCACAGCTCTGGTCTTACCTGAGCCTGCTCCAGCTAAAACTAAGCATCGCCCATCTCCTTCGGTAACTACCTTGTATTGTTGCTCGTTTAGATGCTGTTTATAATCAATGATATTTTATTATTACTGCTAAATTATATCAGTAAAAACATAATTAAAAAAGCCCTCACCTATTTGTAGTGAGGGCTTTAGGGTTGTAACTATTTGTGAGTTCTATTTTGTACTGAATACCTGCCAACTACTATGCATTCCTTCTCCATCTTCGGTTTGTGCCTCTTCTCTCACATAAGAGAACTCAAACTTTTGTCCGGCTCTATTGGCTTTATCTCCGATTGGTAAAGTCACAGATGCGCTACAATTAGATTGAGTCTGGACTTCATCTACGATCCAAGCACCGAAATCTGAAGCCTCGTAGCGCCAGGATACGTGACTAGGTGGCTTTTTCTCATTTTTCAGATACTTACCGTACAGATCAAATGTTGCTTCTCCTTTTGTGTAGGAAACCTCTTTCGGTTCAAAACAAGTGATCTGAGGCTGTTTTGAATTGTTCGGTGCCGGGCACGTAGTTGGTTCACTGCATGCGGTTAGTTTTTGATTGTCTTTTTCAGAGTCTGTGTTGCTATCTTGGTTAGTCTGTTCTTGCTCATTTAGATTGATTGTGTTGTCAGAAGAATCCTTCTCTACATTACCAAAGATTCTACCTAAAATTCTCCAAGCATTTATTGTCTGATCAGACTTAGGATATTTATTGAATAGGCTATCGGAAATATTTAATGACTGATCAGAAATGTTCTCTGGAATGTTACCTGTGATTCTTTTCAATCTACCATCTTCCATGTAATAATAATTGGAGTCAGATGGTGTAGTTACTACTACTCCTTCAAACAACTCTACTCCGTCTAATTTTGGTCCCTTCTCATAGTTTTTCCAGTAGACTTGGCTTATATCTCGGATTTGATTGAGCCAATTATTTCCATAAAGTGCTTTAGCTACTTGAGGATTGGGAACTTCTCTTAATACACCACCAGCTGCTACCACATAGACCTTGTTAGTAAGGCTGTGGGTTACTAAATAACTTCCTGGGCGATAATTTATTGCCAAAGGCTGCTTCTCTCCTCTTCGGAAGTACTGACCTGAGTTCGCCGGTAGTTCATTAACTCTAGAAAAGCCCGGGAAGTAAGTATGGAAGACCTCGCTTCTAGGGAAAGGTACTATTCTCCCTCTGTCATTTACTATGTAAACTGAACTTGCTCCCTCAAACTTTAACAACGTGCCAGGAGCAAAGTCTCTGTTGCCGGAAAAATCTTCAAAAGTGTTTCCTTTTGGCACCTCGGACCAGTTTATTTGCTTGTATCTTCTGTAATCATCAAGCAGCTCGTAGTCTTCCGGTATTTCTGTTGCTTGTTGAGTCGTAGGTTGCTCTGTTTCTTGATCTGGTTTTTGTGTTTCTTGTTCTTCATTTTTCTCTTCATTTAGATTTACAGTATAAGCACCGGTATTAGATCCATAATAACCTACCTCGCCTTTCCAAAAATCAGCTACCCCCAGGTACATTCTCGTTGCTCCCTCGGGTACATTAAACTTTTGCACTGTTCCGTCTTCTGTTTTTCCGTCACCGACAAAGAAGATCTGCTTCTTTTTAGGGGATAGACTCTTAAAGTTTATATTATCGACAAAATTCAACCTAGAAGGCGCTGGCTTTTGTGGTGTTTTGTCACTGATAAATACACCCACCAATGGTAGATTCATATCGGCTTTAAACCCTGCTATACCTTTGTAATTAGGCGCAGTATAATTAGACCAGCTAGTTCCGTCAGGGTCTTTAGTCTTTCCATTACCAAAATTAACAGTACCGCTGATAGAAGAGATAGTTATGTATTCAGAATTTCCTACATCTATATGCGGAGGTATCTCTCCTCCACCTTTTGGCATCTCAGGCACTTTATCTCGCCCTGCCAACCAAATATTGGCTTTGGCAGGTACTTTTATAGATTGTTTTACCTCTTTAGCATTAACCTGAAAAGCAAGTATAAAGCTAAAGGTAAAAGCAAGCGCTAAGATCGTTAAAAGCTTTTGCGTATAACTTAGATTTAGTGACTTCTCAGACATGGCATGGTAAGTTAATAACTTATTAATTAAGCTTGCCTACATTATAATGTATCAATAGATTTAGATACAATTTTCCAACTTATCGACAATAATTTCACCTGACACTTTTTATTGTTCAACTTCAGATTCTCCCATTGAGTCCGCCAAATCCTCTTTTCTTGCCTCCTTCTCCTTTTTAGCTCTTCTCCTTTCTTTATCTTCCTTTACTACCGGTTGGCTATTATTATCACTTCTTTTTGCTCTGGTATTCATATCTCCCCCCGTCTCCATGCCCTCCTGTTTTGGTTCTTGTTCATGTCCAGGGCGAACATCATCAGCTTTGCTTCTATACTCGTCAGTATCACCTTCTTCTTCTTCAAAATCACTATCAGGACCAAAGTGTTTAGTCTCTGACATAATTTTATTTATTAAAAATTACTGCTTTAATGTTAACATTTTAGACACACCGGATTCAACATCCCCACCATTCCAATCATGAATTACATTCATTATCTCATTATATTTGTATCTGAAATTTTTACCTCTTTTGGTCCCTGGATCATTGGTAATAAACTCAGACTCATTATAACCCTTTATAATAAGCACATGATAGAGCGGTCCATCACCAGTATAGTAAGGGTTGGGAATATCTTTACCGTAAGCTACCACCAACACAGGATTGCCCGAAGCTACTTGTCTCTTAATCTGATCAACAGTAGGGTTCTCAAAAATTTGAGCTTCCTTACCTACATAGTATTCAATCAAATCAGCAATCTTTTCGATCTCTATACTATCACCCCATCCTTTCTCATTCTCTTCCCAATCTACCATTTTTTTGATCTCATCTTCAGCAAAAACCGGGCTTAACTCATAATCCTTATAGTAGGCATCTAACATGAGCACACCTGCCTCTTCACAAGCATCCTGCCAGGGCTGGCTCCAGTCTCCCGTCGGTGCCTGGGGTATAAAAGGAACGTTTAGATTAATTTCCTTAGGCATTTTTTTATCTTGCTGCTTCTTATCCTGTTGATTTTTTTGTTGAAGCTGGTTGTGTTCCTTGACTTTAGCAGAACTAGTCTCAGTATTTGAACTACCTTCATTGTCTCCAAGATTAATTTCCTCAAAATTTTGAGTCTCCATGTTATCAGAAGCTATCTTTTTTTCACTTGAAGTAGAAGAAAAACTTTCACTAATATTATCCGACCAGACCCACAACGTAGCTAAACAGAAAAACAAAAAAGTAGCTAAGCTAATTGTATTTAAATTCTTATATTCCATAACACCTTAACTATAATGGTTTTTATATTTTTTTAAAGGTCAAAGCTTAACTTATTCTCTCAAATACCTTTGCACCTTTCTGTTGTGTTCTTGTAAAGTTTTGCTAAAATGAGCTTTACCGCTTTCATCTGTGAGAAAATACCAATATCCATTTTCTATAGGTGATACTGCTGCTTTAATCGATTTTAGACTAGGGTTAGAGATGGGTCCGGGTGGCAGATTTGAATATTCATATGTATTGTAACTATTTTTAGAACTACGTTGCTTGTCAGTAGTGAACTTAGTATCGGTTTCACCATGTATATAATGTACTGTAGAGTCCATCTGCAAAGGCCAATCTTGTCTTAATCTGCGCCAAATAATATCAGCTACCTTTCTTTTATCTTTTTGTCTCTGAACCTCTTTTTCTAAAATACTTGCTACAGTTAAAACCTCATGTACTGTACGCTCTTCCTGCTTTATCTTATTAAATAACTGCTCAGAAAACTGCTTTTGCCTGGACTTAACTAACCTTATAATTATCTCCTCTATAGAGCTGTCTTTGGAAATCCGATAAGTATCCGGTCTTATATATCCCTCCAAGCTGATCCCTCTAGGTTTACTTTTGAGTATGGCTGGAGTTTTCTTAAATATATCTAAGTAATAATTTTCTGTAACTTCAGCCGGTCTGCCTGTAACTCGATAAAGCTGAGACTTATCTCTAATAATGTTTTTATCTTCAAAATAGCTACCTAATTTATAAAGATTCCAACCGGGAATAACGGTTATTTCTAGTTCATTCTTCTGGGGATTTTTTAAAGCTGTAGCTACTCGAGCTATAGTTATTGGTTCTTTTACCTTGAAGGTTCCGGGGCGAACCTTGGTATCCAAATTCTTAAAAGATAGATATTTCTCAAATAACCACCTATTGCGTATTATATTCTTTTTTTCTAATTTTTCTGAAATCTCTTTTACGCTTTCTTTTTCATTTATACGAAATGTTACCACATCTCTGTCCTGTGCTTCAGCAGTATAAATTTCCGTGTAAACAAACCAGCCACCTAGAATTATAGAGAAACTAAATAATATTATTATCCAATAATGCAACTTCATGTAGGGTCTTTATAGGTATTGCTCTAAGCCTTTTTCTTGGAGAAGTTTCAAGATAGATTTTATATCTTTCATGTTGTCTTTCGAGCATACTAACAATACATCATCAGTATTTATCACCATTTTACCATCAAGACCTATAGCTGTGGTTAACTTATCCTCTTCATTATAAACAAAACTATCTTCGGTATCTTCCACCACTATATCACCGCTTCCTTTGGTTAAATTCTCACTTTTAGAGCTAGTCAATGCCTCCTTCAGTGCATACAAGGTCCCAGGATCGCTCCAACCCAGATCAGTTTTCAACACTACTGCTTGGTCATCATCTACCCTTTCGGCGATAGCATCATCAAAATGCTTTTGTTCTATATTTTCATACTTTTCATTTAGCTTCTGCTCATCTGCAACCATCCTTTTTATTTTTGCAAACATTTCCGGTTCATATTCCTGGTACAGTTCAATGCAATAATCAAGATCAAAAATAAAATAACCCGGATTCCACATCCACTCTCCGCTCTGATACATCTGTTCACACTTTTCCTTTGTTGGACGATAACTCCAACCACGGAATTTGTACTCATTTTCTTTAATTTGCTCTCCTAGATGTATCCATCCCATATTTTCATTGGCAAATCTCGGCTTTTCTGCTAAAAACACTAGTTGCTGAGGGTTTTCTTCCACCAATCTTTCTCCATGTTCTAAAGCCTGTCTAAAATTATCAGGTTTTGTCATAAAATGATCAGCCCACAACATAGCCGTTGCTCCTTCAAGGCCTCTTTGCTTTAGCCGAAGAAGACTTAAACAAACCGCAGCAGCCAGATCTCTCTTTGCAGGTTCAGTCAGGATATGACTTTCATCTAGTTCTGGAAGTTGATCAGAAACGGTATCCGTATATTTCTCATTAGTAGAAATATAAACATTATCCAAACCAAACTCACGTACTCGATCTACAGCCATTTGAAGGGTTGACTTCTCGCCTTTGAATACTTGAAATTGCTTAGGTGAGTTCTGCCTACTAAGAGGCCACAACCTTCGACCGGTCCCCCCTGCAAATATGACAGTATTCATAGAAATAATTGTTTAAAAACTTTGTAAATGGGTTGTGTAATATTATCTAAAAGCCAAGGTGAAATCAAGACAAAAAAAGCTGCTACCAAGATGCCACCCAGCACATCTTTCGGGTAATGAACGCCTACATACACTCGGCCTGCTCCAACTAAAAGCGCAAAAAGAAGTAGAATGAAACCAAACCAAAGAGGTGCACCCATCAATACTGTGCTCAACATGATAATAAATGCAGCTATAGTATGGTCTGACGGAAAAGTTTTCCAGGTACTCAACGGATTCAACAGTTGTTTTATCTCAGGATACTTTTCAGAAGGTCTATTTTTTGGCGAAATAAAAGCCCAAGCCCAACTAAATAAATAGGCAAAAGCACCAGCTGTAAGTATTATTTTAAAAAATCTCTTTAAGTTATCTACTCCAGATTCAGCCAAAACTGTAGTAGCCCACAAAAAAGCTAAAAACACCAGAACAAAAAGTAAATTATGTGCACAAAACATCATGATCTTATCCAACCACTCCTTTTCTCCTATTTTATCATTTATTTTAAGAAATAGATCTTCGCTCCAATTCATAATATTTGGTTGATTATAAAAATTCCCTTAACTTCCTTGCTATGGAATAAAAATTATAGCGAATAGCCCCTAAAATTACATCCTTAGCTGGCGGATAGGAAATAGGTTTGGGATTAAAACGAACTTTAAACCTAGTAACACCTGATAAACTATGATCTTCGGGCCAACACTTACCAAAAGACTTATCGTAACCAGACATATCTTCAATCTCCTCTTCATCATAAACCGGAGCCGAACCCCAAAAGTCATAGTAACTGCACCCTCGATCTTTAGCTAACCTGATACCTTCCCACTGAATCTTATAGGTTGCCATCACATCACTGTGTTTTCTGGTCGAAGCGCCATGTAAGTAAGTCATGGTGTCATTTGATTCTATCAAGATATTAGATGCCAAGGGTTCTCCTTGAAAATAAGCAATCAGCTGATAAGAAGAATCCAATTCCAGCATTTTTTCATAATAATTTTTGGGATGACCGCTAAAACCTGCCCTCTCTTCAGTTTCTTTTTGCAGCTTATAAAATATATTTAGATCTTGTTCTTTTTTTACTTCTACTCCTTTCCTGTCCGATAATCTAATATTGTACCTTGTCTTTGAGTGCATATCCTCCAATAAATCCTCCTCACTAGAATCTAAATTTAAAACTAAGGTATTTTTTGGTTGTCTAGAGTGTGAATCTACTGTATCATACTTCTCAAAAGACAACTGAGTATCTAATTCTACTTGCTTATTATTGTCGGGTTCAACTCTGCAAAAAGCAACTTTATCCTGAAGGTGACCAAACAACTCTTCAGTGCAGGCTTGGATGGGTATACGAGGAAAATAAGCATAGGTTAGCCCAGGAACCAACTCATGTATTATGCCTTGAGCTTGAGTTACTACTGAATCACCTTGTTTAAGTTGAAGCCTTAGCACATCTTTTCCTAAACTTTGCTTAAACTCTCCCCATTCCCAAGACTGCAAGAACTGCGATTGTTTCTGGCTATGATTTGATTTCCAGTTGTTCCTACTTTTACATTCTTCTATTTTCATAGTAATATAATAATTGATTTAGTGGGTTGTTGCAATAATTTTAACTCCTGAGACCGTTGAGAAACTATTCTAAAGCGGGTTCGGACTATTTCTGAGCTTCGCTGGTTAGGCAAGCTGAAGGCTTCAGCCCAGAATTAGCCCTGCACCCTCCTGATTATGTAGGTTTTTAAACGGTCTGACTCCTGGATCTTGATTTTGTTTAATTATTAATGTATAATGCTTCTGCATTAATTTATATTACTACTATTGGATTTTAAACTCAAAGTTATACTCAAACCAATAGTAAGAAATAAAAAATATTATGGCTGTACCAAAGAAAAAAACACCAAAAAAAGCTACAAAATCAAGAAGGGCAAACTTTGGAATAGAAGAAAAGAATACTATTATTTGCAATTCTTGCAATGAAGAAAAATTGCCACATCAAGCTTGTAGCAACTGTGGCTACTTCAAAGGAAGAAAAGTAGACTAAATTAACTTAACTCAATCCTTCCAAACTTATGTCCAAACGGCACCTTGCTCGTTCCATAGCAATGCAAATTCTATACCAATGGGACTTTCGCGGACGTCCTTCAGCTGCGCTTCCTGCTATAGCTGACAAAACTATAGAAGAATTTGGAGTTGGATTAGATGAAAATATAGAATATATCAAAGAAACCGTGGACGGCGTGACTGACCATCTCGAAGAGATCGATGAGGAACTGGAAGAGTACTCAACAAAGTGGGATATTGATCAGATGTCAATAGTTGATAGAAATATACTTAGAATAGGTCTATATGAGCTAAAAATAAATGATGACATACCGGAAAAAGTAGCTATTGATGAGGCTATAGAGGTTGCAAAATCATACGGTGGTCCCTCAAGTGGAAAATTTGTCAATGGTATTTTAGGTGCAATTTTTAATGACATGAAAGATAATTAAAATCAAATGATAGAAGCGTATAAAGAAAAAAACTTTGAAAAATTTGAAGAGAAAATAGGTATCGAGTTTGAAAATAAAAAATACTTAGTACAAGCTTTTGTTCACCGGTCCTTTATAAATGAATCTCGAGATTTTCCACTTCATCATAATGAGAGACTGGAGTTTCTGGGTGATGCTGTTTTAGAGCTGTCAGTAACTGAATATCTATTTCGCAATTATCTAAACCCGGAAGGTGAGTTAACCAACTGGAGAGCAGCTCTCGTCAACGCTGAGATGTGCTCTAGAGTAGCAAGAGAGTTAGAAATGAACCCATACCTATTCCTATCTAAGGGGGAAGCCCAAGATGAAAACTCGAAAGCAAGAGATTACATATTAGCCAATGCAATCGAGGCGCTTATAGGTGCTATTTATTTAGATCAAGGTTTTGAAACAGCTGATGAATTTATCCGAGAGTGGATTGTAAATAAACTTCCGGAAGTGCTGGAGCAAGGTCTGTGGATGGATCCAAAATCCAGATTCCAAGAAGCAGCACAAGAAAAAGTAGGAATCACCCCTACATACGACGTACTGCAAGAAGAGGGTCCTGATCATGATAAATCCTTCTTGGTTGGGGTATTCTTAGATGATAAAAAGATAGCAGCAGGTACAGGCTCAAGTAAGCAAGAAGCACAAGAAAATGCAGCAAATAAAGCAATGAAAAAGAAAGGATGGGGTGGTCCCGATGTAAAAGTAAAAGAAAGAGAGCCTGGAGATCCATTGGGTTAAAGAATTTTTCTAACCTGTAATTTGGATTTTTAGACAATCAATTTTACGCACCGTTAGCTCAGTCGGTAGAGCAGGAGTCTCTTAAACTCAAGGTCGCAGGTTCGATTCCTGCACGGTGCACTGGTTCGATACACTTCTTCTGGCTTGCTGGTCAGCAAGCTGAAGGCAAACCAGAAGAAGTGTATCTGCAACTTATTTTCTTTAAAAATAAAGCAGTATTTGCAATTTTTTGTTTTCAATTATAATCAGACAAACTGTGATATAAAATATTCAAAAAATATACACCCGTAGCTCAACTGGATAGAGCGGCTGACTTCGGATCAGCAGGTTGGGGGTTCGACTCCTCCCGGGTGTACTTTTTGCTTGTTTAAGTAAAAAATATACTACTGGTCTTCTCTTAATCTATCTTCTATAAAAAGCTTATAACCAATTACATAAACTACCAGAGAAATAAGCATAGCATCTAAGGTAGAAATAGTAGTAAGCTTAAACAGACCCAAGCCATTAGATTTAACTGGCATTGTCATATAACCACCTATACTACCAATAAACCAAGATATGAAAGGGAAGATGCGAAGATTAGATATCTTATCAATATTTTCAAATTTATAGAATTCTCTATTAAAAAGATAGAAATCAGCTAGATAAACACTAGCTATCGGAGGAATAGCTACACTTAAGAGTAACAACCAAGACTGGAATTGGTCTAATATTCCCCAAATAGCAAGTAGTGTCCCTGCTATACCCACAATTACCGTAATCTGCCACTTTTTAAGAGGAAATATTGTATTTAGTCCTAGAGAGGAAACATAAAGATTATTATCATTAGTACTCCAAGAAGCTAAAAACAGAACTATAAAACCAAAAGTCCCCAAACCCAAAGAATACATTACTTTATTAAATTCCTCCGCTCCTGTAGGTGCTGCTGCTATTGCAGATATTATCAAGAGAATTGGCAACATAAGAAGATGACCAAATGCTGCTGCACCTGCTCCCTGTTTTGGTGTTTCTGCGTACCTAGTTAAATCTGGCTTATAAACACTAGCTGCTATTACACTTCCTACCACCATAGAAATGGCTGCACCTGTACTTAACGAACCGCCACTCATAAGAGATGATATAACACCGCCCTGCCCGAAAGCCTTATATAGAGACAAAATTAATAATATACCTAAGAGTGGAACTGAAAATAGGCTTAACTTATGTAAACCCTTAAACCCAAATATAGCCGTTAGTATCATCAGCAGCCCTGAAAATCCAATTATTAAAGATTGATTAATTGATATCGAGAAAGTATTGCTAAGAATTTCCTGTAAAGAAAACCCAAAGACCCCAAGGTTGATGCCTACCCAACCAAACATTGTCACTGCTATAACTAAAGCTACTACCTTTGCCCCACTTTTTCCGAAAGTAAATTTAGATATCATATAAGTCGAAAGTCGTGTCTTTGCCCCTACCATTGAAGTAGGGATAGTTATGAGAGTAACAATAGCAGTGCCTGCAAGAGTGGATATAATTAAGCCACTCAGAGTTAATTTATGCCCTAAAACAAAACCTAGAAGAAGTATTGGTATTGCAATAATAGAACCAACAAATACTACTCCTATATTGAACCAATCTTTAGTTTCAGAATCTGGGACAGGTCTGTCAGCGTAATCCTCTAATAATTCTGATTTTTTACTATCTGGCCTAGAAGTGTTTGTACTTTTAGACACAAAATTAAGTTTATTAACTTGTACCTTAATTTTTTATATTTTACAATTATAACTTTATTTTACCAAATAGAAAGATTTTGTTTTTAACCATTTTAGTTTGAACCCGTTCCACTAGAGCGTACTGGTCTTTTTTTGTTTTAATTTGGGGGAAGTATTTTTAACCCTTTGTGAAAACATCCGAGTTCAGAGCTAAACTATTCTACCTTAATTACTTTATCCTCAGTTACCTTCTTCAACTTTGCTTCCTTTTCTTGAGGGTAGTTACTTTCAGTAAAATCAATTGGTCCTGATGCACCCTCAAAGGAAACAGATTGAAGACCTTTAGAAATACCCTTGCTCGTAGCTTTGTCAGAACCCTCAATAGCTTTCTTAATAGCATACACCGCATCATAAGCTGTACCTGCTGCTATTTGTGGTTCTTTTCCGTGAAAATTCTTGAATTTATTTACAAAATCTTTGCTTGGTTGAGGAAAGTCAAAGAAGTAGACCCCTTTAGTCTCCTTTTTAGTTAGCTTTCCAGATTCAAGAAAACCTGCTAACTTCTCGTGAAATAATGGAATAGCTTCTAGGTCTAGTTCTCGATATCTTTTTACAAAGTTTATATAATCAGCCTGATTAACCACTACTATTACTGAATCAGAGTCTTTTTGTTCAACTTTAGCTAGAACAGTACGCAAGTCATTGTTGTCTTTTTTGGGTAAAAAGATAGTATCCAATAGCTCACTATCTTCTTTTTTCAAAGCTTGTTTAAAAGCATCTACATAGGCTTTGCCCCAGCTATTATTTACTGAGATAATTACAGCATCTTTAACATTTCTCTTTTGAATAAACTTTCTTACCGCCTTAATACTACCTTTAGCTGCTGGAAAAGTAGTATAGAAATAAGAACTATTTCGTGCCTGTTCAGATAAACTATCAAAAGGAGCACCTGCAGAAATCATTGGAACCCCTTTTCTATTAGCTATTGGAATTACTGGATTGGCTAGAAAATCCCATTGTAATCCAACAATAGCAGAGACATTATTTACATTTATTAGCTTCTTTACAGCACTTACAGTCTTTTTAGGTTTAGTTCTGTCGTCTTCATAAATAGCTTTTATCTTCTTTCCATTTACACCGCCGTTTTTATTTATTTCATTGATGGCCAGCTCTACTCCTTTTTTAATATTCTGCCCATAAAAAGAACCTGCTCCTGTTAGGCTAGAAACTATCCCTAACTTTATTTTTTCTTGTTTATTCTGTTTTTTGTTAGCGCTACAACCTGCTCCAAGTAAAATTATTAAAGAAAATATAGCAAGAAAGGATATTGCTTTTTTCATAGTAGTTTCACTAGTAAATAAGACTGTCTTTAGCTTAGGATAAAGACATCAGTTAATCAAATAGACTAAAAGGGTTATGTTTCTGTAGAACCATCAAAATATAATATAAAAACCATAAGAAACGGTGCCTTTAAGTTAGTTAAATTTCCTCTTTGGAAGTAAAATATAACCCTCAATAAGGACTATTAAACTTAAGTTTGTAAGAAGATATTGTTTACTAATCACATTTAGTTCGAACCTGCTCCACTAGAGCGTACGATACTATTCTTACTTTAATTTAGGTAAATTTATTTTAACCACCTTACTTACCTTCAAACTTTTTTAGAATCTAAAGAAATTATTATTTAAAATCTTATAAACAATATTTTTAAGTTATCCACATATTTTATAGATGTAACATAGATGTAACATAGATGTAACATCTAAGGGAATTTTAATTAATCCACAGACCTCATAAAAAACTTTGTTGCTTATCCTCATCGTTGCTATTGTTTGAGTTCTTTGCTGGAGAAGACAAATCTTCTTTTTCAAAAATTTCACTATTTAAGGTGTACTTTACATTAGGGCCTTTTTCTCCAATTCTATCAACAATACCTTCGTTTAATAAACCGTTTAACTTCCTAATTACAGTTTGTCTTGACTTACCTATTTCTTTTGTAAAATCAGAAGTAGAACCTTCATCGTTTCTCGTAAGAAACTCTATTATCAATCTTTCATCAGGACCCAAGCCACTAATTACTTCTTGTTCAATCTCCCCTATTTTTTCAGCCTCTTCTTTTTGTGTCCTGTTTTCGATATCATTGTATAAAGTTATTGTAAAATTGATAGCTTCTTTATCATTATTTAGCTCGGGTTCTGGCAGACCCATATTAACCATCTCATCTTTTATGCGGTCCATACCTTCACTTGCATTTTTAACGTAACCGAGGCATAAAAGTGATTGCATAATAAGAGGATTGCGGGCATAAGTTTTTTTATAGATATTGTTGAGAGTCACAACATTCGGTAAATTCCCTGGACTTTGTACTTCTAGTCGATCATCAAACATTCTGATAAAAATAAATTCATTTTTTAGATTGTAAGCTCTGTGAGCAACAGCATTAACGATAGTTTCTTTCCAAGCAAAGCGAGGGTATTCTAGCTTTGTTGTAAATTTACCACTTTCTTCATCTAAAAAACTAAATTCTTTAATTTGATTTTTAATCATTGCAGAAGCTTGCTCTATTTGTTGTGGTAAAGGGCCTGTAAACTGTTCATCCTTTATTATATTTGAGTTTTCGCCTGTTCTAACTTCATTTCCTTCATAACGAATAAATCTAATTTTAGCTCCAGGTATGAACTCTTCAGGGTTATCATAAAAGAGGAGCATAGCCGCATTTGTAACATCAACACCTTCCTTAGATTCTTTACCAAGACCTCTATGCAATAAGGTTTCTTGAGGAGATGGAGTGCTATCTAACGAATCTCTGCTAGCCCACTTTTCTTTAAATTTATTTAGTTCATCTTTATTCAAATCTTCTAAACTAACTTGAGGTTCAATTTCTTTCTCAAATCTACTCTGTCCTTTATCTTGTTTCATCAATCTCTTCTTTTCAGGGGAAAGTTTATGTGTTTGGTCCCCTATTCTTTCATAAGCAGTTCCATCTGTTAATTCTATAACCCTATCTCTAGAATAACTAACATAAAATAAAATTATCTTATCATCTTCCCCTTTTTCATTTTTTACCTCCATTTCCCTCCAATTAACTTTTGCCTCCTGACAATATTCATTTGCTGACTGCTTTACCTTATTTGCTCTACTTTCACCAACTTCATTAAAACCTTCAACCTTAGAGTCATCTTTTATACCAACCACAACTAAACCACCTTCAACACTACTGTTTGCAATTGCTGAAAACTCCTTAGCTAATTTTCTTTGGTGAACCTTTGCACTCTTCTTTTCAAAATTGCTACTTTCTTCTCTTTTAACTAAGGTTTTAAGATCAGGGTTATTGTATAATTCTTTACTCATATATTTTTTTTATTTCTATTCAATTATAAAAAAATTGGAGGTAATGAGCAAGACTAAACTTAAATCATTTAATACCCGTAATTCAATGAAGGTATGAACGTTATGAACTTTACAAAAGGTTTAAAGGTATTCAATACGTGTTAATTTATACTAGTAACCACCTCTTTCTTTTTAACTTTAGTTCGAACCTGCTCCACTAGGGTGTACTTTTAACTAAATTTAGTAAAAATAATGTTTTAGGCCTTGACAAAGGGTTATTTTTTTTATATACTTTACTGATATCCTTTATCTTGGGATATTGTTCTTTCAAAAACAGTGTGTGGCATTTAGTTTATATGCTTAGTAGATTAAGTACCGCACACTGCGAATCTTGACTCGAAATGAAAGGGCAGGCCGTGAAAAATATCGTGAT
Source organism: Candidatus Magasanikiibacteriota bacterium (assembly GCA_042218065.1). Taxonomy (GTDB): domain Bacteria; phylum Patescibacteriota; class Patescibacteriia; order Magasanikbacterales; family UBA922; genus JBDGRJ01. Next base: position 36,105 of record JBDGRL010000087.1, read on the forward strand.
CGGAATTATCGTAGGGATCATAGGAACCGTGTCAATTGGGACGCTGGGGCTAGTTTACTACCTCGAAAATGCAGCCCCTTCCACGAGGCAACTGGAGAAGGAACGCTTAGCCATCTGTATGGTCCTTAACCGAGACCAGAAAGAGGGGCTGGACTGTGCTTTGAAGCTAGCCCAGTTGGCAGCACGAAGTGAAAACTACTCCCAGTTCGGACAGCTCAGGGGTAAAAAAACCCTGAGAAAGCTTGTTGGAGTTAGAGTTGAGGGGTACTTCAATACACTCCATAGAAGGTATCCCTCAAAATGCGAAACCAATGTAGAAACCAGAAAGGAGGCAAAAGAGGCATTGGAGTGCATCGAGAAAGAGATGAAAAAAATCAACAAAAGAGGACGTAAAACCAGACAAAGAATTAAGTCAATCGAACCACTGAAAGACTACCCACTGCCGCCTGAAGTAACCATCGAAATGGAGCTGGAGGGGGGCGCCGACGCAGAATGAACGTCGGCGACAAATCACGCGATCGACCCGCTCGGCGTTTTGTCGCTCGGGCGGGTCGGTCACAACCTACACTACAAACCTTATCAGGGTTTGCTTTTTTTATTTTGCCTTCTTTTTATATTTATAAATATAGCTAAATAATAACCTACCAACAAAAATAACACATAACTAGAGAAGTTTGAGTGTATAAATAGCATATATATCATTCCATCTATATCAGAACCATAGTCATAATATGGTTGAAGTGGGGCAAAATAATGCATAATGATAATTGCAAAAAATAGCGCTATACCTACAAAAACCACATCTCTGATAAAATACAAGTCTTTATCCCTATTTTTTATATCTTTAATTCTTGGAAGTATTAGGTAATTAAAAGCTGCAATTATAGAAAAAATGATGAACCAGATAATTATACCCAGACCTGTATTAAATATAATTTGAGGGTTGTCATATCTACAATCTCTTAGAGTGTCATATCTTCCTTCCAGCGCTTTGTTTATTGGGCCGCTTTTGTCTTGTTGTTTTACCTGACAGATATTATCTTCTTGATTATAACCATAAAACGGTGGTGGTATTTCTAAAGGGCTACTAAATATGACAGTAGGAAAAAACAATAACACTAATGAGTATAAAATACTTATTTTTTTAATCTTGTTTATCATTGTTTTAGTTTAAATTTTCTAACGCTTCCAACTGTCTGGAATTAAGTTTATGAATGCTCAACTTATCAGAACCCTCTTTTAAGAAGCTAAGTTCTTTAGACACTTTCTTAACCTTCTCCCAGTCAGGTATTGTGTATGTATTGCCTACAGTAGGCAGCTTACTACAACTAAAGTATCCAGCTTTATTCCAATGCTCTGGCTCGATTTCAAGTAATTTATATTCATTTTTACCTTTTATTTTTAATAAGAAAAACTTTAGTCCTTTTTCTCGATATAGATAATCAACCTCATTTGGATCAACCTCTCTTAAAGTACTCCACCTATCCCAGTAGATATTATATTCTGAAGAAAAACCAGCACCTAAAGAAAAAACTTTTAAATCTTTGCCTGATTCATTAATTATAGTTGCATATTCTTGTGTATTTGGGCCACTTGCTATGTGCTGCAATACAAAATCAGAACCCATAATTAACGATGCTATATATGCAAAATAAAGAATGAATCCTAACAAGGTTATTACAAACAAAGTCATTACTGCTTTCCATATTTTATCTATAATATTAGAAGTCATTTAATTTATTCACATAAAAACAAAAATTAGCTTACTTAATTATAACTACAAAATAATAATTATAAAAATTATACACTAGAAAAATTAACCAAAGGTGTTGTTTTATTGCCCAATTTAGTTTGAAGTTCGTGGGCTAGGGTGTACAACACCCTTACTTATATACTAAATTAAAGCAAAAAATAAAGAATTTCATAACCCCCAAACCTTTTGTTAAGATTTGGAGCCTTTTTGGTTGTTAAAACTTTCTTACATCTTGTTCTTTTGGTAAGTTAGAAAAACTAAAAAAGAAGTAAAAATATGACCTGGCTATTATCATCTCTTAGTTCAGCTTTATTTGATAGTTTTAAGCTATTAACAATAAAAGACAAAGTAGATAAAGAATACAATGAATACTTTATTGCATTTATAGTTGCTCTATTTACCAGCGTTGTCTCATTAGTTCCAACCCTGTTTTTGGATTCTCAAATATTTACACCAGAAACTGATTATCTCCTTGCTTTAGCTATAGTAGTTTCTATAAACTTAATTACATTAGTTTTAACTACCCAAGCAAATAATTATTCTGATTTGTCTACCCTGGCCCCCTTGTATAGCTTCAGTCCATTATTCGTGGCCTTAACCGCTTTTTTTATTTTAGGAGAAAAGATAAATACTATTGGTTTTCTTGGAATAGCGTTAATTGTTTCTGGAACTTTTGTAGTGAATAAAAATAAGAAAGACAAATATTTTAAAAATATCAATATAGATTTAGGTCAAATAATGATAATTCTATCTACTATCTTATGGTCGATTTCTTCTGTGTATTTTAAAGTGGGGATGAATGAATCTTCTTCTTTTGGGTTTGTGTTTGTGGTTTATAGTCTGATCAGTATAATTCTTTTCATTGTGATTATGTTTAAAAAAGTAAAAATAAAAGAAAATTTCAAAAAAGTAATAAACGTTGGGCTTACATCTGCACTCACTTCCATTTTTCAGTGGTATGCTGTATCAATAGGGCCTACAGCTTATGCTCTAGCTGTTAAAAGAGCTAGCTCAATATTTAGTGTAATCTGGGGTAAACTATTCTTAAAAGAAAAGAATTTTATATTAAGAATATGTGGTGCTTCAATAATCTTTATTGGGGTGTTATTAATTGTTTATGCTTGATAAGTTTTTAAACAACTTACTGAAATTGTTGCCTAGAATGATTCTAATAACAACAGGTATTACTTAGACACCTAAATAACTGCTCTACCTTCTAATTCCTTCAGTTGGTAGTAGTAGGACAGTGTTTCTTCTTTAAGGCGGTTCCAAATATCGAACTCTAGGTGTACAACTCTATTTTTGCCTTAATCAAATTAAAATTTATTTTTCTAATACCTCTTTTATTATTTCCTGTATTTCTTCATTACCAACCCACTCAGGACCAAAGCGGTTTTTAAGCAACCAATCTACATTGCCATATGATTGCCGTAAAAACTTAAGAGCAGCAATAAGCTTATCTTTATCTTTACAAGAACCTCTCTGATAAGCCCTAATAAAATCATAAATTACGTGCGGCTCACAATCAGGTTCAATTTTGGAGCCTTCTTCTCTACTTGCAATCCAAGCTTCTATTTTGTTTTTATTTTCTTTAATAGCTCCGATAACTCGATGCATACCATCAAACACACTAAACTTACTCTCTTGATGTTTACGCAATAAAACTGGAATATCATCATATTCAACAGTATCAAATTCTTCTGCAATTTGTTTATCTTTTCTAATAAGTTCTTTTAGTTTTTCAGGTGATCTATTTGCCTTGCTTATTATTATTTCATTCCAGTCTGGATTGGTTCCAGTTAATCTAAGTTTATTTATATCAACTTCTCTATTTTCCCAGTCAACATTAGGGTCTGTAAATGCATCGCCTATCCAATTCAATGTAGCTCCCGACCACATAACAAGTAATTCTTCGGGGTTTTGATAATCCTCTACTGATACTTTCTCAGCTTCTACTAAGCCCTTAAGATATTCTTTGTCTGGAAAATTAGTGCTTGTAAAGTGAGGCATATGATATATTTATGCTTGATTACTTTTCTATTATGTAAAAAAAATAAAGATTTTAAAAATGTATTACATATTATCTTTTCTTACTTTGACCATTCTAGTTCGAACCTGTTCTATTAGAGCGTACTACACTACTCTTCTCGATCAGAATAAATATCTTCTGCTGCTTCTTCTATCTCCTCTTCCACCCCCTCAACAACTTCCGTAACTTCCTCTCTTTCCATATGGAAAAACTCAATTACGAAGAGGGCTGCAAAAATAATACCAATTATCATAAGGGTGTGAGGGGCCTGCTGATAAAGGTGGTATCCCACTATCGGAAGAGCTCCCAATGTGGCTATAAGAGCGACCAACGGAATCCACTTATTGGAATTTGTCTTTTTGTAAAGTTTTAAATTAGCATAGTTAGCTGCTGAATCCGCAATTAGAAATGCAACTGAGCCAAATTCAGTAATCTGCTCTAATGAGCCAAAGGCCGTAAACAATGCAGTAGCCCCTGCCATAAGCAAAACGGAATAAGTAGGTATGCCCTTCTTATTCCGGAAAGAGAATAATCTAGGGAGCTCTTTTTCAGTAGTTATCTTATGGGTCAGACGGGAAGTACCGAATAGTGTAGCGTTAATCCCGGATGACGTACTTTTGATTGCAGAAAGAATTACCAAAATGAAACCGATGCCTCCCAAGAACGGTATGTTCGATACGGCCGCAGCCAGAGCGGTTTCTTTATGCTGAATCAGCTGTTCCGGGCTGAGCTGGAGAGTGGCCATGAAAGAAACGGAGACATAGATCAATATGGCTATGGCAACGGCGATGTAGGTACCTCGGGCCAAGTTCTTTGCAGCGTCTTTAATATCGTTATAGTCGTAAGTTAAAAGTTGAAACCCCTCGTAAGAAACAAAAATTATTGCAAAGGCAGCAATTGGATCCATCACACCTTTGTTGAAGAAATTAAGCTCAGTAATGGAGCCGTCATAAAAAACAATACCCAACACCGCTAAACTCATTAAAATTAAAATCTTCAAATAGACCATAATGTCCTCAAAAATCCCTGACGTTTTCACTCCTATCAAATTAATACCCGCTATAAACCCCACGATACCGACGGATATGACAGGTCTCAATATCTGAGGAAGTTCAATAGAGAATATCTCGCGCAATGCGGTTAATGTGAAAGCCCCGAAAGCAAAAGCATACATCGCCATCACTCCTACGTATCCGACTATCAAAATCCAGCCGAAATAACCGGCTATGTGATTATTGTCCACCGTGTGCTCTATAAAAGAAAAAACTCCGCCATTCTCCTCAAAATAACAAGTAAGTTTAATATAAGAATAGGCCGTAAGGAGGGTAATAATCCCCGCTAAAATATAAGAAAGAACGACTGCATTACCGGCCTGGTTCATCGCTACTCCCAAAACCGCGTAAATACCGCCGGAGACAATACCTCCGACTCCCATAGCTACAACCTCTTTAAGGCCAAGTTTTGATTTTTCGCTACTTGCTTTAGAAGACATAGATAGGACTTTTAGGGTTCTTCTTAATTTTATACAACAATAATTATATAAGTTCAATAAAAATAAGTACAGCTTTTTATTTCTTGGCTAGAAATTGACAAATTATACTATATTTGTTTTATTGAAGTTGAGCTTCGTTCAATAAACAATACCCAATGGAACGGAGGTAGAGGCCATGTTCCACGATAATAAAATAGAACATCAAATTGAAGCAAGACTGGTTATATTTATCTCTAGCCCACTTGCATTCGGGCTTTTAATATTCTCTATATACTACGATGAATTATGGATTGCAATCTTTTCAGTCTTACTACTGATTCTGCTGTTATATTTTGTCTTTCTTCCGATCATTCCGACTACTTGGGACAAAATCAAAAAATGGCTTAGATCAGAAAAAGAGCCCGATAATATTGTGGATGCAAGTAATCAATTCAAAGAGGATTAGCTATCGACTTCATTTCTGTTCATTACCCTGCAGATTTGACCCTGCAGGGTTTACTTATATTTTTAATTTCATTGGGTATTTTTTAAACACTGTCTTTCTAAGCTTGACAAAATCACTCATATTCAGTTAAATAAAAATAGAGTTGCTACTCCATTCAAGGAGGTTAAGATGATCAAATTAGTTCTGTTTGTATTTTCACTCTTTGCAGTTTCATTCTTGGTTTTTTGGTTTTATCTAGCATATAAGTTCGCTTATCTCTTAGATCTTCTAATCAAAAACCACACCAGCTTCCAGCACTTTTCCTCTGACGCTTAATTGATCTTTTAGAATACCAATCTCTAATCTTTCCGTACTTTTCAACAGCAGGATTAACAATCCTGCATTTTTTTCTTTTTAAAATAAATCTATAAAATTAATTAAACTGAAAAATTGTCACTACAAACAGATTCGAGCTCAATAAAGAATGAGATTAATTTAACCGAGATTAATTTAACCTTGACAAAACTTCAAAATAATCATATATTCTACCCCCATACTGAAAGCTTCAGTATGGGGTTAATCTCTACCGAACCCAGAGGAAGCCATGCCAAAGCCAATGAATGAAGAAATATTGAATTTAATACGAAAATCACACTCCAAAGATGAACTAGAAAGAAGACTAAAGCTTACAGACTATACTATTCACGAGATTATTTGGGGGTATTTCATCTCTGTCGTATTCAGCCAAGATGGAGAAAAAGATTCTGTAACTGGATTGATCCGAGGTTAGAAAGCCCTAAACTTTCGCACGCTCTTTTAGCGACTCTCCGCAGGAGGAAACTATGAACTGGAAAACAATTTTCCAGCCAATTGTTTACGCAATTATCCTCTCTCTTATCGGAAGCATGTACCTAATTGGTCTTTTTTTTGGAATAAAAAAATGACCCCACTCAAAGCACAAGAGTGAGGTCACAAATGTTCAGCTTTTAGTTTGACATGGCTGTCAAATTAAAAGGTGCACATTCACAATCGACCCCAAGACAACAGGAGGGAAACATGTTTGACGCTAACCTTATTAGTTTAGAGGGACCAGAAGGAAGCGGAAAAACTACTAACAAAAATAAAACTGTAGAATTTTTAAAAAGCAAAGGCTATGAGGTAATTACCGGACGAGATCCAGGCGAAACAGAGATTTCTGAAGAGATAAGAGAGATAATCCTTAAGAATAGAGAATACGCTGAAATGACTAAAGATGCTGAAGTACTGCTTTACGAAGCAGCAAGATCCCAGCTAGTAAGTAACTTCTTAAAACCAGCATCAAAAAACAACGACTTCATAGTTTTAGATAGATACTTCGATTCTACAACAGCTTACCAAGGATATGGCAGAAGAATAGATCTCGAATTCATCAAGATGTTGAACAAAAGAGTTACTTCTGGTATTACACCGGATAGGACCTACTTGTTAGATGTTTCACCAGAAATAGGACTGAAACGTTGTGGAAAAGACGAGTTTTCAGAAGATGGCGGAGATAGAATGGAACAATCCTCACTAGATTTTCACCACAGAGTAAGAGATGGGTTTCTTAAGATTGCCGATGGCAACAACAGAATAAAAGTAATAGACACCGAGAAAAATAATGAAGAGCAGGTCTTTAAAATCGTAGAAGATGACTTACGAGAGCAGTTTGACATTTAAACCTATTCTTCCAACATCAATGTAGAAAAATATGAAAAATAAAGAAAAAATGATAAGGTGATTGCGTGCTATTTGATCTTTAAATAAACCAAGGATTTACCTCCGGCTCCTCGGTCGGAGGTGTTTTTATTTGACAAAAAAGGAAAAATTTAGTTTAATCTTACTGTAAATTCGCCCTTTAAAGTACCTTCAACAACACAAGGCAGAAAATGAAAAAACTGCTCAAAAAAACAGAAACCTTAAGGGAAGAGGTCGAAAAACTGCTTGAAGAGATGGTAGTTTGGTTGGTTTCTCTCCCGTTGATGGTAATAATAATTCTAGTAGCAACTACTATAGTAGCATATTGGTATTATTTGAAAGTAAAGCACTGGATAAAGAAATACTTTTCGATTACATGCGATAAAATAAAATCTGTGACAAATTATATTCCAACACCACAGGTTTTTGCTTTCCCATCGAGTTCAATTGTTTATCACAAAAATGGGAAGAAGACTGAACATCCACACCAAAAGGAGGATATATGAAGACTGTTCTTTTGGTTATAGCAACAACTTTAGTGCTATACTTGAGCTACAGGACTTCAGTAAAAAACCCACCTACTTTAGGTGGGTTCATTTTTTTAATGAGATGTTTAGTTTTTTTAAGGATTTTCTTGAGTAGAAGTAGCAGTATTTAGCAAGATCTCATCTCCAGAAATAACTATCTCTTCACCGGTTGCAGCATCTGTGGCTTTCACGTTGACCCGGGAGGTTAGATTAGTCTGAGTAGGATCATCCTCTTCTAGAACTACGGCAAAATTCAAGGTTTGTGTCTTAGATTTTTGTGGTAAACTATCGATATCCCAAGTCAAGTGCTGACTTTCTTCATCAAATTTTGCAGTTCCTGTAGTTACATTCAATGCATCGTCCATCCATTCTATATCACCAAATACATCAGTTTCCACTCTTATATCCTCTACCTTATGAAAATTATTGTTCAATACCCACGATACATTATGCACTTTTTCACCTTCATCATTTTCAGTCACGGTATCTTTTACATTAATACTCAAATCCGAGTTAATAGTAATATTAAACTTGTTTGTAGTTACTGTTTCAATTTTCCCATCAATTTTATACTTCAAATCAGCTTGTGCTTCTATAGTGTGTTTATCAAACTCAGTTAAATCTATTACTTCACTATCTTTTACAGGCAAGGTAAAGCTAAAGTCTACTGAATCTCCAGGCTCTATAGTACTTAGCTCAGAAGTAGAATCAGAATTCCAAGTAATAGTCCCTCTTCTAATATCTTCATTTATTTGATCTCCTACGATATTTTCAGTACCGACATTTTTTATCTCTCCCCAGTGTAGGATACTTCTTTCGAGAATAGGTTGGCGGTCATTAGATGGTGCATCGAATACTAACTTAACCTGACTCTCTTTGATCGGCTCCTTGCCTTTATTTTCTACCTCTAAGGTTGTATTTAGAGCACCACCCGGACGCACTGAGAAATTATCCAAAGCACCATTTATAGCTAAGTTAAAACCGACCCCAGTTTTTGACAAAGCTACTTTATAGCTGGATTTAGCAAACAAATATCTTTCAGGATCAATTTTGTTCTCCACCTTATCTTTTTGGCCTAATATTTCAATCGTGATCTCATTATCCTTGTGTTCTTCTTCATAAACACCACTAAAACTAAACTGTTTTTTGTCTGTTATTTTATCTATTTTCCATATATTTTTCGGTGTGTTTGTAGATTTTGGCTCTTTACTAGTAAAACGAAAGCTGTCTGACAACTTTACCCGCAATCTCAAGTTTTCAACTGGTTCAGGAGAATTATTATTTACATCAATATCCCAACTACCTTTTTCACCTACTGACAACTTATTTGGTCCTTTGACACTTGCCTCTATTGATGACTCCGATAGTTTTACATCGTTAGTGGCCACCTTCTGAAAAGGTGAAGAGAAGTTGGCAGGGGTATAGTTGAGGAAAGCACGAAGAGTTTGCTTTTGTCCTATATCTCCATAAATTTTTCCATAAATATCTATATAGTCAGCACTTACCTCCTGTATAGTTCCTAGATTCCAAGTGTTGTCTCCTTCAGTGGGTTTTGGCTTAGCTCTATCAAATACAAACCCCTCGGGATAGCGAACGTTTATATTAGCTTTAGAAAGGGGTACATTCTGTCTATTCTGATATTTAATCCTATAGTGTATATTTTCTCCTATACCAGCCTGCTTCTTTGTTTCAACTGACAAAACTACATTTTCTTCAGAAAACCTATCCTGCGGCTGAAAGAAAAAGAAGCCAAGCCAAGCTACACCTGCTAGAAACAGCAAGGAAAACAAAAATATTGTAAATGCTCTATACATACTATTAGATTTTTTAGTTTTAAAATTAGACATATCCGGCACTTTTCCATCTTTATCTTCATATATCTCTCGAAGTTCTGCATCAATCTCTTCTTTATCTTTTATCCTACTCTCTTCTTCGATCTCTTCGGGTTTGCCCTCATCATTCTTCTCTTCAGTCTTTACTTTCTCATCAGAACTACCCTCCTCATCAGCATCAATCTTTTTATCAGAATCATTTTTTTCATCTTCTTTTTTATCAGGCTCATCTATTTTATTTTTATCATCACTAACCTCCTCTCCATTATCTTCATCTCCAGAAGCGCTTGGCTTATCGTCAAGCGGAGAGTTTAATTCCTTTTTTTCAAATGAGTGTGAGTGTTCTTCTTCAGACATACCAAATTATTTATTTTCTAACATAAAACCATAATGAAGATCGGTTTTTAGCGGTTTACTAAAACGAATCTTTTCTTTTTTAAACCATATATCCTCATCAGACTTCCAGATCGGACGCCAATCTCCTTCCACTACCACCTCTTGTGTAAATGGATAGCTGGTTCCAGATTGTTTTTGTACCAACATACTATATGACAAATTACTAGAGGTTGAGCCTTCTAAAATAGCATGTTTCCACCGATCTAGATTATTATTAAATTCTTCCTTCTTTTTGATTTTGAAAGGTAGTTTATACTTGATGTAAGCTCTACTTGTTTGCCCTGGTTTTGTTATCAGCCAGTGACTAAATACAGTTTTTCCGAATTGCTGATAAATCTTGGTACCACTATCCTGGTCAAACCTTTTCTTTTTTATAGTTTCTTCTAACACAGGATGCTTTTTAGCATGATCTTTTGGTGCTCGAAAAGCCTTCTCCGGAGGAAACTCAAAGCCTTTTACTTCAACAATCTTACTACCTTGTGGTACATAAGCCCTAACATGAGAAAAATTAACAGAACCATACAGTGGGTGGTCAGGATCAGCAGTATGTCTTCTATTAATAATCAGTTTATTTACCACCGAACCATCGGATTTGATCTTGGTTTTTAGGTTTAGGCTCTCTTTTATTTTGGCATTGGATTTTTGTCCTTGGAGATTTGAGTGAACTACGTGTAAGTAGTCTTGTTTAGTTTTACTAGGTAAAATCTCACCAGTCCAGCCATAAGAACGAAGTGTCTCTTGTGTCTCATCATCCTCCATATAAACTTGTATCTGTTTCTGATTTAGGGCTTGATATGCCTCCAAAGCCAAATGAAGCAGGTCTATCTTACTTCCTGATTTTATTTTGTCCATCAAATTATCAGTAATAGTCGACAAAATCGCTTTTGGCTTCTTGTCACTATTCTTTTCTATCTGCTCCTCTTCCTTTTGAATTTTTCTAAGGATATTATCTTTTGTCAGAGTCTGGTCGAATTGCTTTTGTTCAATTGGGCCTGTAACCTCCATTACTCGTTTCAGTACATCTGAGTTCACAGTAATCACACCATCGATAGATGAGCCACGTGCCTCCACATACATATCTTCAATAACCTTAGCCGAAGCAGGCAAATGTGAGAAATAATTAGCATCCTGAAACTCCCATTTACTATTAACCATCTGTAAAGGTACTGGCGGTTTTAATGCCATATTCATCTGCCCTTGTAAATCATAAGTACCACCTGAGGGTATCTTCCAACTAACTTTTCCTTTCTGAACCTCTACTACAGCGAAACTTCCAGCAAATCCACCCAAGGGTCGCAACTCATTGCTATTTTGAAAAAGCACTATATATTTATGATACCCCTCTTGTCCAAATATCAACTGAATAGTATCTATCAAAGAAGATAAATCCTTCATATCACCAATCATAGCAATAAATAGAACCTTGAAATTCTCACTAACCTGCCTGTATTTTTTCGGAACCTCGTCTTTAGAAACAGTTGCAAATGATCTCAATGCCTGCTCATACTGAGGAATAGCGCTATTTAAGTGGTTTTGTATTATTTCTAATCTCTCCGTAAGAGGCAAGCTCGTCTTATCTCGAGCATCAGATACCCCCTTCACCAGATAAGTGTTTCCTAATGCCAAATGATGCCCCGAAGAAAGCAGATTCTTCCTTGCGGAGATATCATCTCCTATTATTGGGATAACTGAAGCAACATTTACCGCTGTTTGGTAATCTTTTTTAATTATAGACTGTGCTTTGTCAAAAGCTCTCAGAGCACTTGATAAATCGTATTTTGCTTTTTCAATATTTGAAGAAAAAATTGCCGCAGAAGAATTCGTCAAAGCAGAAAAGCCATGGGTTGATTTCTTAACAATACTACGGCTGTCTTGTTTTATTTTATTGTAATAACCAGCTACAGGAAAAGGCAAAAAGAGCACAAGTAATAAGATCATAACTGCAGAAAAAGCTTTCCTTTTAGTCATATCCTCATAAAAAACTTGCAGTCTATCTTTTTGTTTTTGTGCTTTTTGTCTTATAAATTCTCCTGGGTCTATTTTTTTCCAATCCACCCCGAAGAAATATCCATCTTGGTTTCTATTTTTCTTTGAGGACGCTGGGCTAGTACCCTTTTCTTTTGTTTTATTAACTTGTGAGCTTTTGGCATCCAGAGTACTCTTTATGCTAAAATCTTGACTAAAGCTAAAGACAGACTTTACCTTGCTAAACAGTCGATTTATTTTCTTTGAAAAACTCTCTAATGCCGGCTGAATAGAAACAGAACTATAAGAACCTACAGGACCGGCCTCGGTTGGCTTTTCAGGAGTATTTTTTTGTGTGGACGTATCAGGTAAATCACTTTGCTTAAGACCCTCCTCAGTTGAGTTTAAATTAACACTAGAAGGGTTGTCATGTCTCATACGAATATCTTCTTCTCGGTGAAGCGACTTATCATTTGCCTCACGGACCATCTCAGCAAAATCTACTACTTTCCTTTCTCTTTGTTGTTTCAGCTTTTCTCTAAAAGCCTGAATTTCTTCTAATCCCGGTTCTTCCTCTTTTAGGTTGATCACATGCGGAGAACTTTTTGTGTCTTCTGCTTTTACAAAAACAGGTTCTGGCTCAAAGGTGTTTTTTTGCTCTGTTGTATCTTCCTCTGATTTCTTTTTTTTCTCAGAAGATGAGTTTTGTTGTGTGTCCTCGGTATTGTCGGACATTCAAATGTAATAAATAAAAAGGTAATCAATTGCTTATTTATTATACCACAATCACCGAGGGAGTATAATTTTTGTAAAGTTATATGGATCTAGAAGTTAGTTATTTTTCGAGAGGTTATTAAGAATTCAATGGCTATAAAATTTGAGGATTATTTTAGTTATTTTTATAAACTTCTAATGTATCCTTAGCTAGCTCTTGCCAAGAATAATTATCCAGCAAGGAGTCAACCTGTTTTAGTTTTTCTTTTCTCAGCTCTTCATTTTCCAATACAGTTTCTATATCTTTAGAAAATTTATTCGGGTTTGTAGTGTCGGTATATATACCTACATCTCCAAGCACTTCCGGGATCGATGCTTTCTTAGAGGTTAAAACCGGAGTTTGTTCTCTAAGTGACTCAAGTAGCGGCAGCCCAAATCCTTCATAAAGACTAGGAAACACAAACAGCGCCGCATTATCGTAAAGTGATATTAGTTCTGCATTTGAAACCTTTCCGATATATTTTACATCAGGAGCTTTCTGAAACAGTTCAGAATTTGTAAGTTTGCTATAAAAATAATCCTTCTTGCCGGCTAGAATTAATTGATACTTTTTTTGTTTATTTTTGTCTGTATCTTCTTTTTTGAATATCTTCCACGCCTTAAGTAGATTCTTTAGGTTTTTGTGGGGATAGGCGGATCCTACGTAAAAAACGAAAGGCTTATCGACACCGAATTTAGACTCTAAACTAGAAAAATCCTCAGAGCTATCCTCTGTAGAAAAAGGTGCTTGATAAGTCACTGAAATTTTATCTTCAGAAATATGAAAATTATCTAAAACGTCCTCTTTAGTAAACTTAGATGGAGTTATAACTGCTTTGGAATTTGCAACTGCTTTTTTTACTACATATCTATGAATTTTATCTTTTAGCCAATATTTTACCCGCCCGTGGGTGGTAGCTTCTGGTCTTGGAAAATGAAACATTATCAAGTCATGGATAGTCACCACAAAATCACCACTATAAAAAACAGGTATGTTCCAGTGAGGAAAGTGAACTAAATCAGGATCAACTTTATTAATTATTTTAGGCATTTTTATTTGCTCGGCAGTACCATACCAATACACATCTGCTTCAATCTTATTGAAATTCTCTCGGTCTGGTTCAAACTCACCCCAGTTTTCCTGCTTCATAAATAAAAAAAACTCCATACTTCCAGGAGCTTCTGATTCTAAATTTTTAACTAATTGTTGGATATAGCGCCCGATGCCAAAATTAGAGCTCATCATACGGGCGTCTATTGCTATTTTTTTCTTCATATTAAGATATTATTTTGGGGGTCGATCGTAACGAACGACCCCACTACTCCTTAACGTATTTCCTCCATTACCTCAAACATACTCTTTTCTTGAAATTTCAACAACTGCATTACCCAAAACGGGCATCTGCCGGGAAAAATAATAATATTATGATGAACTGTACTCATTCCTCTATTTCTTTCAGTTAAATACCTAAGACCGGGCGCCTCCTTTTCTATCTTTTGAATATTTTGAGGAACTTCACTTAACTTATAAACATCCACCTCTGAAAAGTAGAAGCTCTCACAGAAAATAGCTATTACTATCTTTTTCATCTCACCTTCCTTGGCTGAAGGAAACAAACAAACTCAGTTAATTTCTACCATATTTAATTAAAGAAATCAAATCTACTTTTAAAAAATCAACCTTCTCAGCCCTAATCAGACAGTAAATCTTCCTCAAATTCTTTAATACCCTTAATATCTTCCGAATAAGAAGAAATATCAGGAAAATCAAGATTTTGCACTTTATCATAAATCACCTGAGCTAAATCTCTAACACGCTGAAAATCATTTTTATCAATATCAAGCTGTAAGTTTTTAATTTCATCGTCTTCAGGTTCTAGAAATTCTAACTCACCAGTCTGCACCTTAAATTCTCCACCAAATTTACGAGAATTTTCTACCAAAATTTTATAGAAAATAAGCTGATTCTTATACCGCCAAGCTTTTATTTTGTTGTATCCGCCCCGAGGGTCCCAACTATCCAGCGGTGTTCCGGTCTTAAAATCATAAACTCTTATTTTGGAACCTTCTCTTTGTTCCATTTTGTCTATTTTACCACGCAGATGAGCGTTATCCAGTACTACCCCCTGATTACCAAACTGGAACTCAATCCAGTGATCGGAATCAAACTCGTCTTTCTTTTGTTTATAAAAAGCACTTAACGCATCCCTGCCTTTTTCCAGTAGATCTTTAAAGTCATCCTTTATTAACTCTTCCTTCTCTAGTTCCTGCTTAAAATATTCCAATAGATTATCTTGTGTAGGCAGCTCACCTTGCTGTTTAAAATTACTATAAAAAACTTGAAGTGCGCCGTGCATGGCTGAGCCAAATTTTGCCGGCTTAGACTTTGGCTGGGGAAACCGCAATAAATTCTTCTCTAAAAACTCCTTTGGACCCCCTTCCGCTACATTTAAAAAATTATTAAAGTGGGTTACACTCAACTTATAGTTTTCTAATACATCACTCAGTAGCGCTTTCTCTTCTGATTCAAGCTCAAAGTTTTTATTTATACCGATTTCTTGTTCAAGCACATTCTTGGTCTTTGGGATATCTTCTATCAGTTCTTGCTTAGAACGCTTAATTTCCTCCTCTTCTAAGCCTTCTCCAGTCTCAGATTTCTCCCCGTCCTCATTTAAAAATCTCAATCTTGGGGACTCAGCACCGTTATCTTTATACTTATAATAAGTCATGTATACATTCTCTTTAGCACGCGTTATAGCTACATAAAATAGTCTCAACCTATCATCTATAGTATCTGAGCTGGGCTCCAAAGGTAGATTTTTCGGCAACGGCAAAGCACTAGACCAGTTTATCCCTGTCCATTCTTTATCCTGACAACTAACTACAAATACAGTATTAAACTCTAACCCTTTAGCCTTGTGCACACTAAGAAGATTTACAGCATCATCAGCAGTTGAGTAAGGACTATTATCAGTAAGTTCAATTTTGTTTTTTTGATGAAGATCTACGTACTCAATTACATCAGAAACCTCCAGGGTTTTTTCCTGCTTAAAATTCTTCACTCCATCAATAAACTCCTTCAAATTAGACAACAAATTCACATATTCTTCCTTTTGGTTGCTAAACTGATCTTGAGAAAAATAATATTCCTTGAAAGGAGAACGAAAGTTTGTTTTTCCTTCTTTAGTATCGATTTCTAAAGTTTCTGAACCTATAATCTTACTCAATATCTTATCTGCAGTAATTTCATTTGCTTTTGCCCCTAATTCAAGTAGAAAATTAGCTATATTTCTAATTTTTTCATGGTCGCTATCGAGCATAACCTCCAACCATGGTTTCCAGCTCTTATCGCCTTTCGGGTCTCGCGCTTGAAGTGATATATCCCAGATATCGGACCGGCGTAATTGCCAAAAATCAAAGCTTAAAATTTCAGGTAAATACTCTTCTGCCTCAGATCTGTCTTGTCGGAATAAAGTATCAACAAACCTTAAAATAGTAATAATTTGCTGTATATGTTTTTTTTCAAATACATTTTCCTTCTTTTCATAGGAGATAGGGATAGAGTAGGATCTAAGTATATTTGCTATTTTTTGTAAAGTCTTATGCCGCCTCGTAATTACTGCAATCTCAGAAGGGTTTTCTCCTTCTTCAATTCTACTTTTTATCTCTCTGGCAACCCAGTCAAACTCGTGCAACTGGGTCTTCTCTTCGTGAGCCATAATCAAACCCTCTTCTCTTTTTGGGTGAGCTGACTCAAGGTCTTTATTAATATCATCCAATTTATTCTCCAATCTATTTTCTCCTTTTAATATAACATCTCTAGCTTGCTCTAATACCTCAGGTGCAGATCTGTAACTTTTTTGCAAAGTAATTATCTCAGGTTCTACATAATCTTTACTAAAATCAAGTATATTGTCTATATTAGCACCTTGAAATTTAAAAATGGACTGATCATCATCACCAACCGCCATGATATTTGGTCGCCCATCTGACATCTCCATATCGATTATATTATCAATAAGACGCATCTGCGCATCATTTGTATCCTGAAACTCATCTATTAAGAAGTATAAATATCTCTCCTTTAAATTAGCACGCAGCTCAGGCTCCTCTTCTAAGGTATGAACAACATCTAAAATCATATCATCAAAGTCATACAAGTTTCTCTCTCTTAGTTTGTTTTGATATTTCCTATATACATCTACCAAAGCATAAAGTTTTTCTTTTCTGGTATAACTTTTGATTACATAATTTCCTTGCCCATCTTTTTCTAGATAATTATTACGCCAGTTTGTAACTGGTTTTGTGGTCTCATTTTCAACAGCATCTACATAAGCCTCTTCCAAAGTCAAAAGTAAAACATCTTTTAATGGTTCGATCTGAGGTACATCCAAATCCGCCATTTCAATCTCTCTTATATGCTCTAAATACCCAGGTATCTCATCTCTTATACTCTTACTCATACGACCTGAAAATAACTCAGTAAAAATAGAGTTAGCATCTCTAGCAAAGCTTTCATTGTGCTCTAAAACTTGCTGAAGTTCTTCTGGATTTAGCCCGGATTTTTTTAGATTAGTAATATGATTGTCTACTGAAGAAAGATACACAAATTCTCCTCCAGGACGCACGGTGCTTAAAGGGTTATCATGACTCATATTTGCAAAAATATCCTGCAGTATCTCAGTCTTAGCTAAGTCATCAGCCGGATCTCTCCGAGCACCTTCGTGAAAAAACTCCGGATACTGTTGGATAACCTCCGAACCAAAACCATGAAATGTATGAATAGCTACATCATAGGCCACCTCACCTACCAACTCTGATAGGCGTTGTCTCATATTTACAGCAGCAGCCTCAGTAAATGTTAAACATAAAATGGAACTTGCGGGTGCATCTGTCTGTCTTAAAATATTTGCCACTCTCATACTTAAAATCTCCGTTTTGCCTGATCCCGGACCAGCAAGAACGAGTACAGGGCCCTCTATAGTGTCTACAGCTTTTTTTTGCTGTTTATTTAAACGGTTATAATGTTTTTTAAAAGTTTGATTCATTTTTAGCTCTTTTCTGGAAAATCTTAATGAAATAAAATTAAGTTCAAGCTAAAAGCTAGTTTAACATAAGTCAATAACCCAGTAAAAGTTATCAATTATTATTTTGGCTTGATGTAATAAAATTATTTTGCTACTCTTTAACCTCATCTCGGCAATAGAAGATACCCAAACAAAAGGAGAAAGATGAAGAAAGCCGTTACAGTAGCATTACTTCTGATTTTATACCCTAACTTAAAAGCACAAGAGGGAAATAATATACAGCAGTGCCAAAGTAAAAGAAGTAAAAAAAGAGTTTGTTCAAGTAAAAAGCCTGAACCTAACCATTGCAATAACGGTAGAAAAGATGAAAAAGAAATTGACATAGATTGCGGAGGCAAATGTCCTCCATGCGAAATCGGCAAAAAGTGCAAAAAAGACAGAAACTGCAAGAGCAGAAACTGTAAGCAGGGACAATGTAGGGCCCCCGGATGTTGATCAGAAAAATAACCGAAAGCAATAACTCAGCAAGTAGAGTGTCCACGGTGTATACCATCTTTTGCAGAATCTAGCTCTTTTTGTTCATTAATAAAATAGCCGGAGTCGAATCAGACTCCGGCTATCAATCACTTAAATCCGTGGTTTTTACTGCTGTAAGCAGGGTTGGATTTGCTTTAGATCATCCTGAGAAAAGCTTTGTTGTGAAAGAATTTTCATCATTTTAGCTGTTCCTAACTCCTCTTTAGCACATTTTTTAAACTGCTCAGGATTTTGTTTTATTTTTTCTATTACTCCAGACTCTTTTAATTGATTAATCTGTGACTCAGAAACAGGCAAATCCTCGACACTCTGAATCTCTCCAGAACTTGCTTTTTGAAAAGTTTCAAAATAATCCTGAACCCCGAACATATTTGAGTACCAAACATAGGCTGCACCTCCAATAACAGCCAAAATAATTACAATTATAACTATCATAATTCCACCACATCCTGCGACAGCACAAGTGGCTGCATCGCTGTTTCCACTACTACCAGACTGATTGCTTGTATTTTGATTAGTATTTGCTTGTTGTTGGTTTTGAGAGCCAGGCTTTTGTTGGTTTTGTGGGTTTGCTGGTTTATCTGGTGACATAATCTATCTTATTAGAGTTGATTTTCAGCTATATCTCCTATAACTGGCAGTTTGAACATCTCTCCTTGCCACGCTTTGTAAATAAGGAACAAGATGACCAATATGATAAGTGGGCCAGAAAACAGAGCGACAAAGAAGCCTATTATCGGAATAAACTCTAGAATGTAGAAGAAGATGTAAAGAGACAAGGATGTGATTATGGACTGAATAGCATGAAATTTCACAAAATTACTGTCTTCTTCTATCACCAAAAAGATAATACCTGTAATAAAGCCTAACGCATAAGCTAAAGCTCCTGCTATATTTTCATCAAGCCCTGTACTGCTTCCGGAGCCGCCCTGGCTCGCTGCTGCCTGATTCTGTTGGTTCCTGTTCTGTTGCTGTGCTGGTCCTTGATTTTGGGCTTGAGCTTGTTGTTGGGTCTGATTTGGTTGATTTCTACTTTGTTGTTGTGCTCCCCCTTGATTTTGAGTCTGAGCTTGCTGTCCGCCTTGTTGTGTCTGTCCTCCTTGCACTTGTTGAGGCTGAGCTTGCCCCTGTCCGTCTCCTGCTTGAGACGGCTGTCCTTCTTGGGGTTGTTGCTGTCCTCCGCCTTGACCTGATTGTTGTTGGTCTGGCATAAGAAGTTATTAAGTATTACTTGTTTTAGTTTAACAATTGCAGAGTTTATTTACAAATTTTGTTACCGAGGCCGTTGAAAAACTTTAGCGAGATTCGAACCCATTACCGAACCCCTTCAATGAGCCAAGCTCAAGACTTCAACTCGGCAGGTGTTCTGCACCCTAACTTTATTTAATAATCTTGTTTAATCAGTTAAATTTTTGATATTATCCTAATGTAGAAAATTTCTAAAATAGATTTACAACATTAATATTACAATAAATAAATGAAAAACAAAGAGGTAGCTACAATCTTACATGAAATAGCTGATTTACTCGAGATGAAAGATGTCGAGTGGAAACCCCGTGCATATAGAAAGGCAGCGCGGGAGATTGGAGGTCTTAGCGAAGATATTACAGATGTATATGAACAAGGTGAGATAGAAGAAATTGAAGGTATTGGAGAGGGAATAGCTGAAAAGATACGTGAATATTTAGATGAAGGGGAAATTGAATATCATCAGGAGCTAAAAGAAGATCTTCCGGTGGATATAGAGGCTATGACTGCAGTGGAAGGGCTGGGGCCAAAGAGTATCAAAAAGCTGTATCAAGAGCTGGGGATCACTGAACTAGAAGAGCTCAAACAAGCAGCGCAAGATGAAAAGATAGAAGAGGTAGAGGGGTTTGGTAAAAAGTCTCAACAAAAAATACTGGATCATATCGAGATGGCGATTATGAACAAACAACGAATGCTGCTAGGAGAAGCTTGGCCGATCGCGCAAGAGCTTAAACAGCAGCTAAGGCAATCAGATAACTTTAACCGTATCGATATAGCGGGATCATACCGAAGACGCAAACCCACGATAGGTGATCTAGATATACTTGCCACCTCCAACAATCCGGACCAAGCCATGGAAGAGTTTTGTAACCTGAAAGACACAAAAGAGGTACTAGCCCAAGGTGAAACCAAATCGTCCATAGTAGTTTCAGGCAATCTACAAATTGATCTAAGGTTAATAGATTCAGACTCATACGGCTCAGCACTAAATTATTTCACAGGCTCAAAAGATCATGGGATAACACTTAGAAGTCTAGCTAAAGACCAAGACAAAAAACTAAGCGAGTACGGGGTTTTTAAAGAAGACACCGAAGAAAAACTAGCCGGAGAAACCGAAAAGAGGGTATATGAGGAGCTGGGCTTACAGTTTATCGAACCTGAGCTGAGAGAAGACACCGGGGAAGTAAAAGCAGCAAAACAAAATGAGCTGCCTAACCTAATAGAGCCAGATCAGATAAAAGGAGATATGCAGATGCACACGAACTATAGTGACGGCGATAACTCAATAGAAGAGATGGCTAAAAAAGCGCAAGAGTTGGGATATGAATACATCACCATCACTGATCATGGACCGACCGTGAGTGTGGCTGGGGGGATGGAGATAGAGGGATTTAAAGAGCAAGAAAAAGAGATAGATAAAGTAAACGAAAAGTTGGATATAGAGATACTACACGGAGCAGAACTGGATATAGTAGAAGGCGGTCTTGATCTAGATAAAGAAGATTGTAAGTTTTTCGATGTGACTCTAGCAGCAATGCACAATGAAACCTCCAACCCAACCGAAGATCTAGTCAAAGCTTTCAGTGAGTGGCCGATAGATATATGGGCACACCCATTAAATAGAAAGGTAAACAAAAGAAAACCAATCGAGTTTGATCCAGATCGAGCTATAGAAGCAGCTGCAGATAATGATATAGTAGTCGAGATCAATGCCAACCCCGAAAGGTTGGATCTACCCTGGAGGTTGGTAAAAAAATACAAAGATAAAGTAAACTTCGTAATCTCAACTGATGCTCACTCCACCTCGAACTTGGAGTACATGAAGTTTGGAGTGTTTCAGGCAAGGCGGGGGTGGTTGGAAAAGAGTGATGTAATTAATACTAAACCTTTATCAAAATTATTTTAGCCTATACTACTAAACTAATTTGACTTTCTATTATTATTATTTAAAATATAAGTGTTCTTTCCCGCCCTTTTCAGCAACTCAGAAAAGGAGGAATAGCTATGCCTACATCGTCAATTGACGAAGAAGTATCCCTGCCTGAACCATTCATAATAAAAGCTGATACACCACTGAAGATTCATGTAACAGCTAGCAAATATGATCACAAGTATCCTCCCTACGAAGAACCATTGATGAATATTTCCCCTATAAGAGAAGAAGGAGATTTTAGTCGATCTGCACCTAAGTCTAAAATTCCAGCAAAGTTGATATTAGAAGACCCTAAAGATCCTTTCTATAGCGTAATCTCAAAGAATAAGAGAATAGAAATTTTTCACCAACCAGAAGGAAAAATCTTTAAAGTTATACTCTCGATAAAATGGTTAAGAAGTAGCGGACATCATTACGGAAGAGGTCCAAACAGTTACTGTAAAGATAGTTGGTCTTTCAAAACCATGGAAGACTTTTTTCAAGAAACCTGGGAAGACGAAGATACCTTCCCTAAGCTAGAAATCGACACAGAAAAGGAAGTTACAGATTAAAATAATGAAGGATAATAAAAGTGCCGACTAAGCTCTGCTTAGTCGGTTTTCATTTTAAATACTAAAAAAATTTCCAATAATTTATTATAATTCATAAGGAAATTATTAATATCAAATAATATGAATAATATAGCACTACTCATCGACTCAGGCTACCAAGACGCAGAAGTCATCTACCCATACTATCGACTACAAGAAGCAG
>JBDGRL010000088.1:0-6869 GCA_042218065.1 Candidatus Magasanikiibacteriota bacterium
CTAAGCTCGGTTGCGGTCTTGTCGGACAATCTAGCCAGCACTTTATCTATATGCTCTTTTTCTTTTCCGCTTAGTTGGTCTAGATCCGCCTGCCGGTGCGGCAAATACTTCTTCTGTTCATAATCAAAATATTCACTATCAACCTGCTCAATCTCATCCTGCTGTTCCATTTGCTCGATCACTTTTTTGAAAGATTTGGGAGTCGGACCATGATGATTCTTGATATACTCCAACCCCATCAACTGCTGTTCGTATTTTTCGTAGTAATCAAAGTCTATAAAATAAAGCAGTTTATACAATACCGTCTCGCCCACGTTCGGCTTAGCACCCACCTGATCCAAGATGTACAATAAAACTTCTCTGAATTTGTCATAATCCTTTTGCGGAACATTGACTCTCATCTCCGGCTGATCATCTTCTTTTTCACTTAGATTAACTTCATCGTCCGAAAGTTCACCGGAAATAATATCATTCATCCCGATAACAAAAATTTCTATAAGTTTGTCTTCCTGTTCTGACATATAAGATTATTAATTACTAATATCAATCACCTTCCAATAATCATTATCAAAATCTGGATCAAATCTGTCTTTATGGATAGCGAAACAAAGTAGATGTTTAGGGCGTGACATGCCTACATAGGCTATTTTAGCCGACTGCTTGTGATAAACTCTATTATCCGAAAATTCCTTTCCACAAAATTGTGGCTTTAGCCGCTCCGATTCATATTTAGATTGGTAAAAAGTTTCTAAATATAATGTTGCTGAATGAGTCATTCCTTTAACAGCATGTACGGAGTCTATTTTTAATTCTATAGAGTCTTTTTTATAAATTTGACTATCTTCTTTATTTTCTTCGATCTCTTCTTTATCAGCACTCTCAATAAAATTTTGAGTGCCAGAATTCAGAGAATTGTAATTTAAATTTTCA
The DNA here is from genome assembly GCA_042218065.1 of Candidatus Magasanikiibacteriota bacterium. Lineage (GTDB taxonomy): Bacteria > Patescibacteriota > Patescibacteriia > Magasanikbacterales > UBA922 > JBDGRJ01. The sequence continues at coordinate 931 of JBDGRL010000088.1, forward strand.
AAGCATTCAAAAAAACTATTTTGGATATATTTTTGAATTAATTCATGGACCTCCTTCACTTCGCCTCTTTTAAGTTCTTTAGACCAGTTCAAAATTTTTTTTCTTAAGTCATCATATTCTTTTGTAAAATTATGCTCTAAAAAATTTAACAACCTGTTTTTTGTAAATCTGTTCTGCTCATCAATTTTTATATTTTCTTTATTAAGAATCCTAACAAGAGATTGTAATATATTATCTCTACTAGTCTTTACACTTTTACCTCCTACACTCAGCTCTGATAAGTAAGTAATCATATTAGTGTAACTCTGACTATTTCTATCATTTTTATTATAATCTGAAAAGTAATCTTTAATTCCTAATCGACCTTCTCCTCTTTCATGAGTCCAACCTATAGCATAATATGGATAAGAACTATCATACTTTTCAAGATTAAATTGGTTGATTAGTTCAATAAACTTGTCTTTTACTTTAGGTATTGAATCTTCATCAAAAACTACTAAATGAGGAGGTATATTAGACTTGTTGTTCCAAGAATCAATATCTTTTGAATCAAGTGAAAAATTTTGAATTACATTTGAATTTTTAACAGATAATCTGTAACTGCCCTTAAATTTACTTGTTTTTATATTTGGATTCTTTTTCCACAAAATATCCTCTGTAAAGCTACTACCAGAATAAATAGATTGATTAGTATCTCCAATCATTTGATAAACTGGCACAGATTTACTGTCTTCCAGAAAAATATCATTCAATAATTCAATTTGAAACCGATCCATATCTTGCATCTCATCAACAAAAGTATAAACAAACCTCTGTTGTAGTATTTGTTTTAAATGAGAAAAATTTTTTAAATGATTAAAAGCTAGATAATATGCGTCTTTATAGCTTAAAACTCCTTCATTAATTAAATTTTTCTTAATTTGTCTTAACTCTTTATAGGTTGGAGAAGGATTAGAGTGATTGTATGGGAAATCGTCTATATCACTAAAGACTCCTCTTTTAAGTTTATTCGTTTGAGTATCCAATAGAATATCTACTAGAAAAGATTTATAGTTACTCTTAAACTTTTGCTTTAAACCGTATAGTAAATTATTAGGAAGCCTATTTACAAATTTCTTCACATACTCTTCACTATTAATGCATTTAGGCTTGTTTTTGTATTCATTATTATACTTAGGTTTAGTTAGAAAATTATTAACGAACTTCTGTATAGTTCCAACAAAATTAGGATAAGAAAATAATTTTGGACAATACTTACCAATCTCATTTTTTATTTCTTCTACAGCACGATTTGTATGAGAAATAACAAGTATTCCGGATCCATTTTCAAAAGGTAAATACTTCTCTAAAATCAATAGTTTTGCCATCAAAGCAGTGGTTTTTCCACTACCAGGGACGGCATGGAGTTCTAGGGTGTGAAAATCTTTTATAAATTCGGTTCTCTTCTCATCAAAAGTACAATCTTCAGGTAGTAGAATTTCTTCAGCATATTTAATCTCTTCTTTTTGTATATTAATATTCTCTGGATGCATATTTAATTGCATCAATAATATAACTTATAGAATCACTTTTATAATCTTCAAAATCTATTTCCCTCTCCTCTTCATGATCTTCTTCGATTCTTTGGGCTAACCTATAAGCTATTTCAGTCTTGTTCAGAAAGTCACTACCTTTTTCTTTTAATTTTTCAGTAAAATTAGACCAATCAGTTCCAGAATGAATGTCTTTAACTACCTCCTTAAACTCAGATCCTAAAATTTCAGACCTTGCTAGAGAATATTCTAAATTTTGTTTAATGGAACAAAATGTTTCTACCAATTGACCATCGAATTCTTCTCTTCTCTCGTTGACTTTTTGCTTATATTCATCTTTATTTTCTTGTTTTATATCTAAATCTCTTACTACTGAAACAGGTATATCTAGAATCCCCTTATTTAATTCTTTTCTCTGAAATATTTTCGAGTATCTTAAAAAAGAAGTGCCTGCAACATTTACAACAGTAATGCCTTGCTTAGTCAGAGATAACCCCTTATGTTTTGCAATAGCAGGAATTAGTAATTCTTCACTCCAGCCTTCGACCATTATTACCCCTTCAGAGAAAAATAAATTAGATTTAGTAACATCCAAAAATCTCTCTAAAAACTTATAATCATTAGGTTTAAGTTTGGTAAAACTACTATCCTTAGGGCCTATAGGGAATACTTCAGGTTTTTTTGTTTTTTTATCTAAACCTTCAGTTTCTTTGATATCAGAATTATCATCAGTGTTTATAGAATTGCCGCAAATAATTAAGTTCTTCAAATCTATCTTGGAGGCCAAATTTGGACTATGGGTAGTTAGTACAAATTGAACATTGCTTTTATCTTCTAGTGTTTTAACCATTCTTAATTGTGACTGAGGGTGCAGGTGAGCCTCTAATTCTTCTATTAACCCTAACCGCAAACCATCCCAATCATTTTTTCTTAAATTTAAAAGCTCAGCTGCCATAAAAAGTAAATTATGGCTGCCCAAACCAAGTTTCTCTTCTTCAAGTGATAATTCTAGATTTTCAATTATTTCTTTAAAGTCTCTATCGGGAATAGATAAATTTGCCCCTCTTTTTTCTCCAAAAAAATCAAGAAGGAAGTCTTCCAATTTGTCCTTAATTGGCCCCTCACCTTCACCCTCCTCAAAATAATCTTTTATTTTTTCACTAAAATCCTCAAATTTTTTAACCAACTCTTCTCTATTCTCCTCGTCCTTAAATATTTTATGGCCTCTCAATATTTGAGATAATCTTGACCCTCTTTTTGATACTAACTCCTCTTTAGCATTTCTTAGTGGTTTCAAATAGGTAGTTCTTAAATATTTTCTAGCACCCCCAACAAGTCTATATCCCTCATCTTCCACCCCTGCTTTTATCTCATATGACATGATCTCTCCATCTTTTTTTTCTGCATCTAAAAAAACTCTTAAATAAACTCTATCTTCACCATTTTCTTGTTCTTCAACACCAAGCCATTTTAAAAAATGTTTTGCTTCCTCATCATTTAAATCTTCAAATATACACTCAATCCTAAGCCTATTTTCTTTATTATAAAAATCATCTACTGTAAGTCGTATATATTCTGAGCTATGAGTTTTTAAAACATGTTTTATTGAATCTATAATTGCAGTTTTTCCAGAATCATTAGGACCAATTAAAACATTTAATCCTTCAGTAAAATCAACTTCAAGATGGGGGTTATCTAAATCAAACTCATTCTCAGAACCAAATTTTCTAAAATTCCAAAGTTTAAGCTTTGCCAAATACATTTATTTGCTGTATTTCATTTTAGTTAAATCTTCTTGTGGTTCAGGTTTCCTAAAAACAAAAAGATGCTCGTGCTTAATCAAGAGAAAATTATATTCCTTAGACCTTTCAGCCCAAAAACCTTCTGTTTTAGTGTTCCACTGATGTTTAATAATATCCTCTTTCAAAACAAATCCCGCTTCTAGAAATATTTTCATTACATTCGTAGATAAAGGAATATAGTGTTTGTTCTGTCTTGTATCCCCCATTAATAAAGCACAAAACTTACCGGGTTTCAATACTCTATATAATTCTTGAGCTACTTGTTCCATTTCCTCATAAAATTCTTCAATGTCAAGATTAGATAAATCCTCTTCTATTTCACCTTCACTATATTCAATGATATTCGCATAAGGTGGATGAGTTGCAATTAAATCAACAGAGTTTTTCTCTAGAAAATCTAGATCTCTTGTATCTCCAGTATTGGTTTTGTAAAAACAGTTCTCATTTTCATCTTCATAATCAAAATCTAAAAGCTCTTCAGTCAACTCTACCGCTTCCGTGTTTACATCTAAACCAATAGCTTTTCTTCCAGTAAGTTTTGCTTCAATCAAGGTAGTCCCCGAACCCATCATTGGATCTAAAATAACATCTTCTTCATCAGAATATCGTAAAAGAACATTTCTTGCTACTTGTGGCGCCCAATTTCCTCTATATTTTGCTGTGTGAGTTGCCCACTTTCCTCTTTTAGGATAAGACCAAACAGTAGAAGTCTCTAATTCAAAATCTTCAGGTTGTAAATTATTCATTTTTAATTACTTCATTTAGTATACCTTCAGAAACCATCTTTAAATTAAAAACATAATCATTTTGGTAAATTGCATCTCTTATAGAATTTTTCATTCCTCTCCAGCCAACCCCATCAGTAATCCATATAAATTCTAAGTCGTTCTTTTTTGCGTGTTTTTCCTCGTCACTATAGCCTCCTACTATTTCAGAAGGTTTCGATCCGGTAGTGTTATAATAATTAGTTTCTATTAAATAAATTTTGTCATTTTCTAAAATAGCAAAATCAACTTTATTGTCTCTACCGCTCTCATTCTTTTTTATCTGAACATCTTTATCCCACTTTTCCTTAATTTTCTGCTGAGTAGCCTGCTCTATTAAATTATTAAAATCTTTATCTAACATCCTGTATACTATTTTTTCCATTGCAAAGCCAGTTCTGTTTTTCCTTGCATTCGTATCCATTCCAACCTCCACACCAAAATAATAATCGACCAAATCTTTAATATCCTTATTTTCAAACACATTCTTTAACCCTGAATTGACATAAAAATTTATAAGTTCTTCTTTTGTTTTATTATTAATTTCCTTATTAACTTTAAAATATTTCCTCTTAAGTTCTGTTGTCCAATCATCTATGCTCTTATCAATATCTTCTAAGCTAACTATATGAGTTTTTCTCAACTTATTAGCCCTAACTGCAATCAATAATGAAAGCCCTTTTTTAATTCTCGGGTGTCTTTTTAATAAATCTATGAGCTTTTCTTCAGTATCTTTTTTTCCTAATAAGGTATTTAGTAATCTTAGCTCTTCTTCTAAATCTTCCACTTTCTTCCTTACTTTATCCCAATCCGTAAAATAATCCCACGTTACTATAGTTTCTTGTAAGTTTTCAATAAAAAATTCAAAAACATCTTCTTTGCTTTCTAAACCTCTTTCTTTATAAAAATCCAAATACTTCATAAATTAATAGTTAGTAATCAATACCTCTTTTATCTTACCTCTTTTATCAGAATCTGAATTTACGTATCTATTTGCTTGCATTCCATGAATATTAAAATCACTGTATAAGTCATTTATAAAGTCAGTATTAGAGTTACTTAACATTACTTTTGCACCTCTTTCAGAAAGTTTCCTGAAGGTGTCAGCTAAGTCTTCTTGATCCTTTTTCCCAAAACCATCTGATGTATATCCAGTAAAATCAGAAGTGTCGCTGATTGGATCATAAGGAGGATCTATATAAACAAAATCATTCTTTTCTACTTTTTCAGCTATATCCCTAAAGTCTTCACAATAAACTTTAGTTCCTTGAAGTACTTTATTCACATTTCTTAAATTTTCTTCATCGCATATCGTAGGATTTTTATATTTACCACAAGGTACATTAAATTCTCCGCTTTGATTTACCCGATACAAGCCGTTAAAACAAGTTTTATTTAAATAAATAAAATTAGCGGAAAGTTCAATTTTATCTTCTTTTGGAATTTCATCTTTTGGGGTCTCTAAATAATTAGTTTTAATTTCATTAAAATTTGGACGAAGCGTTTCATGGTAAAATTCCTTGCTATGTTTCTTTTTTAAATCCTTAAGTTGATTGATTATCTCATCAACATTATCACGAATTGCCTCGTATAAAATGACTAGTATCTTATTTTTATCATTTATAATCGACTTTTCTGGTTGTAGATGAAAAAAAACCGCACCACCACCAACCATCGGTTCGTGGTAAGTATTGTAATTTTCTGGAAAAAACTCCTCATATTGGTCAAGCATTTGTCTCTTTCCTCCGACCCATTTTACGAAAGGTTCTGCTTTAGATTCTGTTTTTGTTTTAGTTTTGGTTGCAGTAGTCATTAGTTTTTATTTTTTAATTAGTGTTTAA
>JBDGRL010000089.1:0-1817 GCA_042218065.1 Candidatus Magasanikiibacteriota bacterium
GGCGAGACAGCTGATACCTTTATTTCTGACCTAGCTTTAGCTGTAAATTCGGAGTATATTAAGTCCGGATCTCTCTCCAGATCAGAGAGGGTGGAAAAATACAATCGGCTGCTTGAGATAGAAAAAGAAACCCGCTAATTTTGGCTAGATTTGACATAAATATCACGCTTATATATTATATAACAGGTGAAATATAGAAAGTATGAAATCAATCCCAACTATGCACAATATGGATTATAACTATTGGACTATACTCAAGTTATGGATACATAGGTTGGGCTGTGGAGAATAAGTATTAAGAATAAATCGTTAACCACGGCCCGCCGGAGACGGCGGGTTTTAAAATGTGTGTGGCGGCAGGCCTTGTGTTGATTGATATCAATATAAGGCCCGTCGGCAGGGATGACCGCGGGTTTTGTTCCTACTGCTCTCTTTGTGTTATGAAAACCAAGCACGGACTTTGTCCCCAGTGTGGGGACAAGCATGTCCTTGTCAAGAATGGCAAGGGCAGCTGGGAATCCCCTCCAATGTTAAATTGCGGAGGGGTGGATAGACCTGTTACCAATAATCAAAAAAAGAAGGGGGGAGACGACTGAGCCATTGAGCGTCCTGGGGGGCGCTCGTTTTTTCTTTTCAAAAAGTCCTAAAAAATCTATAATACCCCTACTATGAATACTGAAACTCAGACAAGCCCCACAACTCTCATAATATTAGACGGCTTTGGGTTAGCTGACTTTGAGAATAAGGGTAATGCTATAACACCAGAAACTGCACCTAATATTTTTGAATATTATGAAAATTATCCCTCTACAGAACTGAAGGCGCATGGTGAAGCAGTGGGGCTATTTGAAGGACAGGCCGGCAACTCGGAGGCAGGCCATTTTAACATCGGTGCTGGCCGGGTGGTGAAGCAAGACTTGGTCCGCATCTCCGAGCGGATAGAGGATGGTCGGTTTTTTAAAAATGAAGCTTTCAAGCAGGGTCTACACCACGCACAAAAGTATGATCAAGCTGTGCATATAATGATGTTGCTTACGGACCAAGACAGTCCCCACGCCCGACCTGAGCATCTGTATGCTTTGCTGGATTTTTTTGCAGACAATGATCAGGATAATGTTTACCTTCATTTATTTACTGATGGTAGAGATTCTTCGCCTCACTCGGCACCTGAGTTTCTCAAAGAGCTTAATAACTACAAAAGTGATAATGTAAAGATTGCCACAGTAATGGGTCGCTTTTATGGTATGGATCGAAACAAGAATTGGAGTAGAACTGAACAAGCGTATAATGCAATAACTAAAGGTGAAGCTGAATACACGGTCGTATCAGCCAGAGAGGCAATAAAGCAGGCCTATAACAGAGGTGAGACCGACGAGTACATCTCTCCTACTATAATTGAACAAGACAGAAAGAAACCTTTGGTGCAGGACAATGATGTGGTTTATTTTATGAATGCTCGCAGTGACCGAGCTAGACAGCTGAGTAAAGTTTTTGTACAAGATGATTTCCTCCAAGATAACCCGAATGCTTTTGAGCGTGATTACCGGCCCGATAACACTCGTTTTGTAGCCTTGACTGACTTTGGGCCTGATTTACCCGGTATTTTTACGGCTTTTCCCAGCCCTGATATTCCCAACTGCTTAGCTAAAGCCATAGATGACAACCGAGATCAGCTGTATATTTCTGAGACTGAAAAATACGCCCACGTTACTTTCTTTTTAAATGGCGGCTACCCAAAGCCCATAAACGGAGAAGACAGGGAGCTAATACAGTCCGATGATGTAGAAACTTTTGCTGAAAAACCTGAGATGGAAGCA
>JBDGRL010000009.1:0-20075 GCA_042218065.1 Candidatus Magasanikiibacteriota bacterium
CCTCTTGTGCCATACACTCGCTCTCATAAGTGTAGCCATTAACACTACAAACTGCTTGAGTGGTGGAACACTCTGAGCCACTGCTAGTAGAGTCAGTAGAAGTCGTATTATGCGAAGCTGAAACACTAACAATTGGCACCAAAGCTAATGCAAAACCACCGATTAGAAACCCTAAAAAGGTTCTTAACTTAAATTTATCAATCATAAGTATACTCTTTATTATAAATTAACTATCTTTATTATAACAATTAACTAATTTGTACAAAATTATATTATTTCCCCCAAGATCTGCTTAAGCTCCTCCGTGGAATAAAAGTCAATTTCAATTTCTCCACTCCCGTCTTTCTTTTTATTTATATTTACCTTTGTTCCTAAAATAGCCTCTAATTCCTCCTCTTTAGCTAAAATATTTGGATCCTTTTTTCTTTTTTTAGTTTTAGAACTTTGTTTTCCAGAAGTGTCGTCAGAACTAGCATGCTGCTCTAACTCTCTAACACTTAACTCTTCTTCTAATAATCTCTCAAAAAGCTCTAATTGCTTAGCCTCCGATTCTAAACTTAACAAAGCTCTAGCTTTTCCTGCTTCTATCCTCCTCTCATCCAAGGCTTGTTTAATCTCATCTGGAAGCTCTAATAATCGAATCATGTTAGCTATATTAGACCTGCTTCTACCCACTCTATCTGCAACTTCACTTTGAGTGAGATCAAATTTTTGCATTAAACTATTGTAGGCCATGGCCTCCTCTAATGGGCTTAAATCCTGGCGTTGTAAATTTTCTATCATCGCCAACTCCATCTGTTCTTTTTCGCTGGTGTCCTTTATAATAGCCGGTATTTTCTGTTTATTAGCTTTTTTACTAGCCCTAAGACGCCTCTCACCTGCAACCAGCTCATATTTACCCTCACTTTTAGGTTTGATAGTAACAGGTTGCATAACTCCATATTCCTTTATAGATCGAACTAAATCTTTCAGCTCTTCTTCGGGGAAATTCTTCCTAGGTTGATGAGGGTTCGGGCTAATCTTTTCTATATTAACTTTAATGACCTGACCAGCGTCAGTCTGTTGTTTCTGCTTGTCTTTTTCTAGTTCGCCAGAACCACTGACATCGGTTTTGCTAGACTGTTTTTCTTCTTGGTCAGATTGTATTAAAGAGTCCAAACCTTTGCCTAAAGCCATGTTTTAATTATTATGTTTTTGTAATATTTCTTCTGCTAAATTTTTATAAGCCTCTGCTCCTCTGCTACTAGGTTCATACTCTAATATTGATTGGCCATAACTTGGAGCTTCTGCCAAACGAACACTTCTAGGTATCTCAGTATCAAAAACCTTGTCCGGAAAGTGATTATGTAGCTCTTCTTTCACTTCTTCTGAAAGATTAGTTCTTTTATCCAGCATTGTCAGAAAAGCACCCATCACATTCAAATCGGGCTTTATGTGTTCTTTTACTAAATTTATTGAATTTAAAAGCTGACCCAAGCCCTCCAATGCGTAATACTCCGCTTGAACAGGTATGATAACCTCATCTGCTGCAACTAAACCATTTATTGTCAACAAACCCAAAGAAGGCGGGCAATCTATAATAACATAGTCATATGCATGTTTAGCCTCCTCTAATAAATCATGCAACTGAAACTCTCTACGATCTAAATCTACAAACTCTACATTTGCTCCCGCCAGATCTTCTGTAGCAGGAGCAATCCTTAAACCCTCATGAGAACTATTCAACACTACATCATGAAGATTGTGATCCTGGGTTAAAGCATGGTATAATCCGGAATCTAGTTCTTCTTTGTCCAGTCCAAGACCACTACTAGCATTCCCTTGTGGATCAAGATCTACCAACAAGACCAACTCTCCTAGTTCAGCTAAGCTTGCAGCTAAATTCATAGCACTAGTTGTTTTTCCAACACCTCCTTTTTGGTTTACTATTGAGATTATCTTGTTCATCAATTTATCTATCATTAATTCAATAATATTATACATTATATTGACAAAAACAACAATTTTAGATAGAATTAGGGTGTAGTTTTGAGCCGTCGTGGCGGAATTGGCAGACGCGACGGATTCAAGATCCGTTGGGGTTACACCCGTGTGGGTTCGACTCCCACCGACGGCACTAAATTTCACCCACCTCTTTTCAAATTTCTGATCAACATAGTTGAAAGAAAATTAAAAAAACCTTTCGCCGGAAATTACCAGCGAAAGATAAATTCATTTCATATTTAAGTCCTATATTCTAAATAATCTTACAAAATAGATTTTATCACTTATTCAGGCCATTCGTAGTTATCAAACACCCATCTTGCTGCTTTTCTAGCTACCTTAAACCTTGCTTCATGGCTGTCTGCCCCCAATACCACCACATCGACTACATGTCCATCTTTATCACTAACCTGAACTGTAAAATTATAACCAGCAGCATCTATGTACCCAGTCTTCCCCCCATAAACTCGCTCAAACTTATTAGGAATCCAACCCAATAAAAGCCAGTCTGTATTCCAAATATGATGTACCTCTTCTTCATTCCTCGGCTTTAATTTTACTTGATCTGTAGTTAGAGCTTTTTGAATTTTTTTATGCCTCATAGCTTCACGCAACAAGATTGATATATCTTTAGCTGTAGAAACACTTTTCTTATCTAGACCAGTGGTTCCTACAAAATAAGTATCATTCATTCCAAGACTTTGAGCTTTTTTATTCATACGCTGGATAAAGGCTCGCATAGGCCAGTCTAAATCACGCACCAAACTATACATTGACTTATTAGAAGAGCCCACCAAAGATGCTGTCCATAAATTTGATTTTGAATAGGTTTCGCCTGAATCTACTAATGAATCCGGAAGATCTTTATCGGTAACTTTTATTATTTGACTCCAGTCAATACCATTATCAAGTAAAACCAGGGAACTCATAAGCTTTGTAATGCTAGCCAATGGGTGTTCAGCATCAGGGTTTTTAGCGAGCAATACCTTGCCGGTCTTATGGTCTTTAACCAAAACACTTTTCGCCTCCCAGTCTGTTTTAACCTCAACTCCTTTTTTCAACTTAGGTACAGGCTTTTCTTTCTTTTGCTTTTTTTCTAGGTAATCAGGGCTCGGCTTGCTTTTCCTGGGTTCTGCCTGAACGGAGTCTATTCCAGAAATAGCAAAAATACGAGAAGATTGTTTGATATTCTGCTGTAATAAAAAACTAAAAAAAGAAAACAGCCCAAGAGAGATAAATCCTATAATTACAACTAAAGACATCACTGAAAAAGATTGGTTTCTAGAAAATCTACTATTTTTGATATCCTCTAGTTTAATCATTTTTTTGTTCTAATAAATCTTCAATATACTCATGTGAACTAAGCTCTTCATAGTCTGGGAGTTCTTCAGTAGAATTTATACCAAGATACTGTAAAGCCTCAGAAGATAAGATATACTCTGAAACTATCCTGTCTTCCTTTTCTTGTTCTTCAATCAAACCTCTCATCATTAAGTTTCTTAAGATTCTCGTACAATTAACTCCTCTAATTTCCTCCAGCTCCGGCTTGGTAATCGGACTCCGGTAAGCGATAATGGTAAGTGCCTCCAGCTGCGCTCGTGTAAGATCACTCTTTACTTGTCTGTCAGTTAGCTCCTCTACCACATCCGAGTTTTCCGGGCTAGCTACCATCTGTGCTTGGTTTGTCTTTTTAATAATACTTAGCCCTCTATCCTGTTGTCTATACTCATCCGATAGTTGATCTATCGCCTCCTGCACCCTCTCTATACTAGCACCTGTTATCTTGGAGGCTGTCTCATACTCAAGCGGGTCTGAGTTTACAAATAATAATGACTCTAATCTGGACTTTAGGTTCATTCTGCTTTACTTATATTAATTGAACCAAATGCACCTCGTTGAGAAAACTGAAAATCAAACTGTTTTACTAGCTCTAACAAGGCCAAAAAACTGGCTATAAGTTCCGATTTATTATCATCCTCGCTTACAGAGTCTTTTAAGCTTACATTACCTTTTCCTGTCAGTAAACTCCTAATCTGATTTATTTTTTCTTTTACAGAGATGGTAGTGTCTACCTTGGTCTCAATAGGCGGCTCTGTTGGCTCCAGCTCCTCTATTAATCTTACCATAAAATCGTTCAGCTTCGCAGTGGTTAAATTATCCGGCTTGTAATCCTGCTTGTACTTGGATAGATCCTGTTTTCTAGTATAGGACACATTTTCACCCCAAAGCTCTTTTATGTTTTCACTTGCTTTCTTGAACCTTTTATACACTTTTAGTTGCTGTTGTAATTTTTGTTCGTCCACTTCTTCACTCTCATCTGGTATAAAGTGAGAGGATTTCAACAATAAAAGTTTAGTGGCCACCACCAAAAAATCAGACAGCTCATCTGTCTTCTCTTCCTCTATTTTATCAATATAATCCAGGTACTGCTCCGTCACCTCGGATAACGCTACCTTGGTTATATCCAATTCTTCTTTTTTGATTAATTTCAAAAGTAGATCGTATGGGCCTTCAAATTGTTCTAGTTGTATTTTAACACTCATTTCTAATTATAATTCATACATGCCTGTTTATTCATTTTCGCTGACCCAGCGAGTCAGCTCCGAGGCTGAGGTTTCCGCTCCTGCTCGCCGAATTAGCAAGCAGATCTTGCCGCTTCAACCTCAGAATCGATAAACAGGCATGTATGAATTAGTTTTATTTAAGTTTCACTTTTTTTGCTCTATAGATCACATAAGAATTATTCTCGTAAACCTGTTCAAAATATTGCTCATCTAACAGATTTTTTGGAATACGGATCGTTTTTTGCTTTATCTTATGAGGAAAGTCATCCAGATGCAGAATTACAGGATAATAATCATCCTTCCTCTTATAAAACACAAATAAATCAATAGAACTAAACTCATTACTATCTATCATATCATAAAAAGCTTTAGAATTCTTCGAAAGTTTTAAGTTCTCTAAGAACCTTTTTCGAGCAGAAAAGTTTGCTGCCGGATGTGAGTTGTGCTGGTTAAAGTATATAAAATCATTCATCGGTAAAAAAGCATGCAGCTCCGGCAGACCTGTATGAAGCACTGTCTTTTCTGAAATGTTCGGGTAGTTTTCTTTTAGGTAGTTTTTCACTTTCAACTTAGCCGGTTTTAAATCTTTGGCTCGCACTCTGGATTTTAACACCTCTTTTTTATTGGTGAAGCTACCAAAAATCAACTGGGTGGATAGTATTATAGTAGCTAAAATATAGATACCCTTTTTATAATCTTCCAACCTCGGCTCATATTTATTCCATAAATAATCCACCCCATAAGCTGCCGCCAGACTTAAGACAGTCGGAACGAAAAACTCCATACCCTTATGCGCTTGAAGCGGAGATCTAAAGAAGTTCAAAGTAATCAGGCTCAATACATACCAGACAAAAGGAGCAACCAATAAACTCAATAAGGCTCTCATCTTTACCTTATCTCTAAGTAAAAGCACCACAGCTAGGCCAAATAATATAACCGCTGAAGATATACTTAATATCTCAATATCCAGCGAGTAACTGCTCAGAGCACCAAGAGACCAAAACCCGAGCTGCCAGTTTTCGGAACCGTGTTCTAGGTAGCTCAAACTTAAAGGCACCCAGTAAGGAGCAGCTACAATAACCGAGATTAACGCCGTTTTTGTAAGCTGCCAGTATTTTTTAAAGGGTCTAGATTCAAACAGAACAAACAGAGAGATTCCGATCGCAGCCAAGATAAACCAATAATAAAAAATTTGAAACAAGATCCCCCCTACTACTCCCAGCAGAAGTATTTTCTTATTGTTTAAACTTTCTTCATGTAGGTGCACTAGTAAATATTGCGCCCAAAGTACAGTAAAAGCTACACTGACCAGCTCATATGGCTTAGTAATTATCTCACTCCAACTTAAAGTAATGAGTACAAACAAAGGAGACAATAACCACGCAGTTCTTTGTTCAAAAGAACGATCCCAGATCAAATTTTGAGCCCAATAAAACAATAACGGAAACACTAGAATGGTAGCCAGACCAGCTGTTTTAGCGATCTGAATCCCTTGAAAATCTAGATATCTACCCAAAAGTCCAAAGCCCTGAAACCAAAGCGGTGGATAAAACGGAGGCAAAGAAGCATAAGCAAAATCAACAAATAAACCCCCATGGGCAAACATCTCATACATAGCAGCTATCGTAATCTCATCACCTTTCAGCCCCCAAAACAATAGATCCGTGCCCTCGACTAGAGAAAAATAAGCTAAGCCGGAAAATAATCCTACAGCTGCCAGATACAAAGCCGAGCTTCTTTTGAAGTATATGATTAAAACAGCTGAAGCTAAAAAACCAAACAAAGATAACTTTATCCAGAGTAAGTGCTGGATATCGGTAAAATTTAAGACAAGTTGAAGGGTTTCCATTTTTCATTTTAACTATCAACTAATAGAGCTGGGGAGGGAAGTAATTTAGTCATTTATTTTACTAAAATCCCAAAAAGGAGTTTCAATTGTCTATACTTCCTACATCCTTGTGTATTTAAACTTTTTTACCGTTATGTCTTTTAGAACTACATTATCAACACTTTCCAACTATTCAAAATTTTTCTATAATTTATTAATCTTCAATAATATGTTCCACTTTTTACTTTATCTTCAGAAAATTTTTTATTTAAAAACTTCTTTACCTCTACTGAACAGTGACTTAAGTGTATTTTCCCTGTAACTTGTTTGGGCCACTCTATATCTTTAATTATATCTGCATCTATTATTCCTTCTATATATAAATTACCGATAAGATAATCAGGAAACTCTATATCAACTTTCTTCCCCACAACCGACTTATTCGGGAAGTCCTCTAGTACTTCAATTCCCTCAGGTGTTTCCATGTTAGGCAAATTTGGTCCTCCGAAAAAATCTAATATTTCTTTTTTTGATTTCATATTTTCAACGTTAATGTCCTTATGGTTTAGGTCTATCCTTCCAAAATGACACAAAATATCTTCTTTTAATGACTTATGCTGATTTTTACTTATTTCTTTTGGGGAGCAGTTTAAGATCTCTACTAGATCTTCCTTATTATCTCTTGTTTCCCTAATTCCTTTTACTTTTCTTTCTAATAAGTCTTTCATTTTATTAAGTTTTAAATTTTCTAATTCTGTACTTTCTAATTCTAAATCTTTTTCATTAACTGAATTAATTATCCTTCTTTCTATGCCTTTGATTATTTCTGATGAGTGATCAGGTTTTTTATCTCTCAAATTTATACCATAAATTAAACTTAAATCATATTTACTAAAACCATCACTTTTATTATTTCGCTCTAAGACATCTAATAACCTTTCAAAGTAATTAAATTTTTTATCTATTTCAGCTTCTTTAATTACTCTTTCCGCTACAGGATCTAATTTCGAATAACTCTCGTCCTCAAAAGTAAGTGGTTTTTCCAAACTTCTTAAAAATTCTAGATCGTTAGGTTTTATTCTACCCTCCTTTTGTTTATTTAGTTTGTTTATAATTTCATTTAATTTTTTTAATGCCTTTGAAGAACCGTATCTTTCTTGAGCCTGCTCTATTAAAATCTTAGCTACAGAAGTAAAGGAACTCTTTTCTTTCACTAAATTTATGTTGCGTATAAGTTTATCTCTATACTCAGTTTCTAGAGCGATATTAATTGCAGTATCCGCATCTATTTCTTCAAAATAAGTTAGATACCTAGCTACAAAGGACGCTTCACCAGATTCAACCATTTTTCTAGCTATAACGGAATTTTGATTATTAAATCTACTCCTCCTAAGTATTATACTTACTACTTTATTCTCTTCTCCTCTCTTAACCAAACTAACCGCCCAATCTGCAAATTCGTCCTTCAAGCTTAGAGCTCTTCTTAGTTCATATACCCGAGGGTCTTGCCGAGCCCCAAAACTTCTTATATCCTCATTTATCTCGAATAAAAAGTCAAGATCCTCTTTGGTGAGTGCTTGTCCTGAGTGATGTTTTTGGGCAATTTCAGAAAGTTTTTCCATGTCCTCCGCTTTCTTTTTATATATTTCTATTTCTCCTTCATCTATTCCCTCAACATCATCTAATTTTTCGTTAAGCTCTTCAGCTATGTATGGATCCAAGTGTTGCCTTTTATCAACCCCTCTTACTTCTGCTATTTCGTCTCTTTCCATTCTAATTGCAACTCTTGGTATCTCTTCTTCTCCCTCTTCGTTTTCTGAGTAGTAAACGTAAAAGTCTCCACCTTCAAGTTGTTTTTGGGCAGTATTTTTGCCTGCAGTACACCAACCTGTACCTTTACCTTGAATAGACTCTAAAAGTGATTTATCAAAGTCTTCAGGTATATATTCTTCGGGATCTGATCCTTGAGGAAATTTAACCCAACTTCCTTCTGTACGTTGAAGCTCTTTTTCTTCTGTTGGTACAGTCTTCTCTAGAGCTTTAGCATACATTTTGGCAAAGCTTTCAGTAGAGAAGATTTCTTGTTCTTCTTCACTTAATCTTTCAGTGCTTAAGACCTCCTCTTCTTTGTCTTTTAGTTGTTGTAGCTCTTGTTTTAATTTTTGTTCTTTCTCATCAAAGTCAATATCTTCACCAAATTCTTCTTGGTATGACTCTAGATTTCTTTTCATTCCTTCAATGGCTTGTTCAGGTAGTTCATCCTTCTTTTCATTTATTTTGCCTTTAAGTCTTCCGTAGCTATCTAAACGATCTAGTTTGTTTTCTTGTTCTCTTATCTTTTCTTCAAGATCAAGATATTCTTCACTGTATTTGTTGACCATATAGTCAACAGCAAGAGCTAGCGCTTCTCGATTTAGATCAGGAAAAGGTGCTACTGTTCCTTTGGAGCGTTTATCAAAAGTATTAGTTTCTTTGTCGTATGTACCTAGTTTAGTCATTCCCGTAAAAGCCCAGTACTTTGCCCACATCGGGAAGCTGTCTGAATCTTCAGAAGTAAAGTAATCTACCCATTGATCCAAACTTTCTTTTTGATCATCTATCACTGTCTCTGCCAGTTCTTGTTTTTTATCTTCGGGAATATGTTCAATATCAACGTGTAGATTACCTTCATCATCATATTCTTTTTCAAACTCTACTCCTGCTCTTCTTAAATCAGCCTCTCTACCTTCTTCTATTGCTATCCTAGTTTCATTTTCAAAGTGGCTTGACTCTTTTGTAATTTCTTCCATATCTATTACATACTTGTCATACAGTGCTTGTTTCATTCTCTCCATTTTTTCTTTATCTACATTCTCTCCCAGCCATATTTGCTCTAACCTATCCAACCATTCACTTATCTGTTTTTTAGGTTTATTTTCAATATCTCCTTCAAATTTGTTTAGCTCTTTAGTTGCTTCAATAGCTCGTTTTGTATCTTCACCTTTGGTTTTTTCGTGATAGAATTTTTCTCCTCTTGATTCTCTCGGCATCTTATTTTTTTACTAGATATTATTAATTTAACAGCTAAATAGTAAAAATCAAAGTATTCAACAAACCAAAAAAGGCAGTATCAAATTAACCCCCCCTATACTCATCCTCAATCTCTATACCAAGCTCTTCTAGCCGCTCCTTCTCTACTTTTGACGGACTGCCCATCATCGGCTCCTCAGCTTGTTGATTTTTCGGGAAAGGTACTACTTTTCTAATATTATCTTCACCTGTAAGCAGCATTACCAACCGCTCAATTCCAGGAGCAAAGCCGCAGTGTGGCGGTGCACCATACTCAAATGCATCTATCATATGACCGAACTTATCATCTACATCTTCTTTGCTGTGTCCGGCTATCTCAAATGCCTTATACATTATCTCAGGATCTTTATTTCTCACCGCACCAGAGGATAGCTCGAGCCCATTTGCTATGATATCATACTGCTCAGCAGTGACCTCGAGTGGGTCTTTCTCTTCTAGCGCTTCCAGTCCGCCTTCCGGCATAGAAAAAGGGTTGTGTGCAAACTGAATCTCTTCCTTATCTCGGTTCCACTCATACATAGGAAAATCCACTATCCACGCCCAAGCTATCTCGTCCTCATCAGCCAAATCAAGCTTACCCCCTGCCATATGCCTGACTGCACCCAGTGCCTCACAAGCAATTTCCCACTCATCAGCCACAAAAAAGACTATACTACCTTCTTCTATCTTAGCCATCTCTTTGAGTGCTTGCAGTTGTTTTTCATCAAAAAACTTCTCAATCGGACCCTCAAATTCACCGCCGCTATATTTCATCCAGGCCAATCCTTGGGCATGATTTCTCTGTGCCTTATCTTCAAACTCTCCGATCTCAGAGCGGCTAAACTCAGATCCGCCAGGAATCGTAAGTGCCTTGATACACTCAGCTTGATCAAATATATTGAACTCAGTGCCATCTCCCCACTCGGTCACATCGTGTAGTTTCAACTCATAGCGCAGATCCGGACGGTCACTCCCGTATTTATTCATCGCTTCATCGTAGGGAATTCTAGGAAAAGGTTTCTCCATCACACTCTTTTCTGCCAGATCCTCGGTCAGCTCAATGAACAACGGCTCCATAAGCTCAAAAAACTCCTCTTTTTCCATAAAGCTGGTCTCCACATCCAGCTGATAGAACTCACCGGGTGATCTGTCCGCCCGAGGATCTTCGTCGCGCATACACGGAGCTATCTGGTAATACCTATCCATTCCCGCCACCATAAGCAACTGCTTGTATTGTTGGGGCGCCTGAGGAAGAGCATAAAATTTACCTTTATGCAGACGGCTCGGCACTAGATAGTCCCGCGCACCCTCCGGAGAAGAGACAGTCAGCAGTGGAGTCTTAATATCCAAAAAATCTCTGGATTTCATATATTCATGAATCTTCTCCACCATTTTTTCTCTGAAGATAATATTTTCTTTTAACCCTTCTCGGCGCAGCTCTAAAAATCTATGCTTCAACCGCAGCTCCTGCTCCTCTTCGCCTTTGTCGGTCTCAAAAATCTCAAACGGCAAAGTTTTTGCCTCTGTGAGCACTTCCAGTTCATCAGCTCGCACTTCTATCTCTCCTGTTTGCATATCCTCATTTATATTGTCCGGATCTCGTTTTACTACTTCGCCTTGTATTTTGATTACATATTCATACTTTAGCTCTTCCGCTTTTGAAAATAAATTCTCAGTTACTTCTTCCGGATCAAAGACAACCTGAGTCTTACCGTATCTATCTCTGAGATCTACAAATACCAAGCCTCCCAAATCTCTACGGCGGTGCACCCACCCGGACAATGTGACTTCTTCTCCTTCATCTTTTGTAGATAATTCTCCGCACGTATGTGTTCTATACATTGGTTGTTTTTTAGTTAAATGTAGAGATAGATTATCATCTAGGGATCGTTTTTGCAAACCTTAAGGAGTTATCCCCAACTTGTTAATAATATCTTAAATTCTATAATATTTAATGAGCAATTAACCATATGGTCATGAAAAAAACACACATCTACGGAATTGTCTTTGTTATAATAATCATTGCTTCGATATTAGTTTTTAGTTTTTTCAAAAACAAGGATATCAACAAACCCAACCTAAAAAAAGAAGCTAAGATCATCAAAAAAAGCATGACTTCAACTAAAGTAATGAAAACAAATGGAGCAAAACACACCGTACCACTCGGTGAAATCATGGATGGTGGACCACCAAAAGACGGCATTCCTTCTATAGACAGCCCTAAATTCGTTTTAGCCAAAAATGTTGACTATCTTAAGGATGACACTCCAGGCATTGCGGTCTCAGTTGATGGAGTCGATAAATTTTATCCATATAGCATCTTAGTTTGGCATGAAATCGTAAATGACAAAATAAATGGACAAAGAATATTAGTGACATACTGCCCGCTCTGCAGATCCGGTGTAGTGTACGATCCGAAAGTTAAAGGTGAAAGAGTCGAGTTTGGCACCTCTGGTAAACTTTGGCAATCTAATCTAGTAATGTATGACAGAAAAACAGACTCTCTCTGGTCACAAGTGCTAGGACAGTCTATTAAAGGAGAGATGGCAGGAAAAAGCCTAGAAAAAATACCTTCTACTATTACAACCTTCGGTGACTGGAAAGAACAATATCCAAATGGTAAGGTGTTGTCAGAGGAGACGGGCTTCAGTAGAGATTACGACGACTCTCCCTATGGAAAATATCACCAAACTGAAGCGACTTATTTTCCCACAAAAAGTAAAGATGATCGATTGGATAAAAAAGAATTAATAATAGGAGTTGTAATAAATGGAAAAGCCAAAGCTTATCAACCACCTGCAGTCAAAAAGAAAGGGAGAGTGGAGGATGAATTTCAAGGAACAACTATAGTTGCTGAATATGATGACAGTCTAAACTCATTAAAACTATTTAAAAAAGAAGAGGGCAAACTGAAACGTTTGCCGACTATTTCTGCTTACTGGTTCAGCTGGACCGCTGCTTATCCTAACACAAAATTATATAAATAATATATGCCAAAGAAAATTGCTATAATTGTACTAAGCTTCTTTTTGCTCGCAGGCTGTACACATACAACTAATAACAAAAAACAAGCTAAAGAAAATAACCGAAAAGTTCCAAAATTGACCCTGACAAGTTTGAAAGGAAAGGAAGTAAATTTAAGAAAAATTAATGAACCAGCAGTAATCAATTCCTGGGCGGGGTGGTGTGCTTTTTGTAAGAAAGAGCTAAAAAATTTCGCTAAAGCCCAAGAAAAATTTGAAGGAAAGGTGAGAATAATCGCTATAAACAGATCCGAACCCAAACAGAAAGCAAAAAGGTATACTGACAATTTAGGAGTGACTGATAAATTAACCTTTCTACTGGACTCAAATGACAAATTTTACAGAAAAATAGGAGGCTTTGCAATGCCGGAAACTATATTTATAGACAAAGATGGAAATATCGTATTTCATAAACGAGGACCTATGAACTTCGAAACCATAAAACAAAAAATAAATCAGCAACTGCTAAATAAATAATCTAATGAGTATAATTTTAGCAAAATCAATACCTGCTTTTATAGCCGGATTAATAACTTTTTTGGCACCCTGTACTTTGCCCTTGATTCCCGGTTATCTGAGTTTTATTAGCGGAGTTTCTCTACAAGACCTAAAAGATGATAAAAATAAAATAAGAAGTAAGGTTTTTTTCAATTCTTTGTTTTTCGTATTAGGATTTAGTGTCATCTTTATCTTGCTTGGTACAGTTTTCGGTATCTTCAGTCAAGCACTGGCAGGAGCAAGGATTTGGCTAAGTAGAATAGGAGGTATCTTTGTAATCATTTTCGGTCTATATATGATGCATGTATTTGAACTACCCCTGTTTGATTCTCTTAACAATAAATTATCCTTCAACCTTACTGATAAAGTAAAACCGGGTTCACCTTACAGCTCTTTTATATTCGGGGTCAGTTTTGCTTTTGGGTGGAGTCCTTGCGTGGGGCCAGTACTGGGTAGTATTTTAATTTTGGCTTCTACTACTGGTGATGTAGCTCAAGGAGCAATTCTTTTGGGTATTTTTTCTCTTGGTTTAGGTTTACCATTCCTAATAACTGCGTTATTATTTAACAAAGTAGTCGGGTACATACAAAATGCCGCCAAGTACCTAAAAGCAGTTTCTTTCATTGGAGGGGTATTTCTACTCATTATAGGCTATCTCCTGGTTACGGATCAGTTTGCTCAATGGAATGCTCTAGTATTCGACTTTATGAGAAGCCTAGATGTAGAGTACTCGAAGTTTATCTATCAATATCTATAATAAATTAACTCATGTCACTACAATTGCTCAGCTTAATCATAGAAACTTTGGGCACTTTAATGATCGCCTTCGCTGCTCTGCGAGTTCACCACCGAGTAATGCATGAGCATGATATAGACAGCGATGTACTCACAGCAATGAAGCTAGAACAGCTAGTGGGAGTTATCGGAGCCAGCTTAGTGTTGGCTAGTTTTGGTATCGAGATATACTTAATAGTTTAATCTATGCAAACCAACCACGACAAAGCGATAGTGCTGGATTTTGACCATACGGTCTTTAATACCACCAAATATGTAGAAAAACTAAAAGAAGTCTTTAAAGACAAGTTTGATATAGACAAGGAAACATTTATGGAACACAGAGAGTATGTAAAGGAGTGTTGTGTAGTGATAGACTTTGATACTTTCGTAGATTCATTTGACTATGAAAATAAACTGGAGCTGCATCATGCAATAGAGAAAGTAGTCCGAGAACACGCCCATGAGTGGGTCTTCGATGACGTGATTCCATTTATGGAGCAGTACAAAGACGAGTACGATATGATCGTGGAAACTCACGGAGATAAAGAACAGCAAGAGGAAAAGATAAATCACTCAGATCTGCCTCACTATGTGGAGTATATAATCTCCACGGAAGGAAAAGATAAGGTTTTTGATGAGCTGGCAGATAAATATGATGAATTACACTTCTTTGATGACAAAGCTAAAAATATAGATGCAGTAAAACAAGCTCACCCAGAGGTTACTACTTATTTTGTCCAAAGACCGGAAGATCACCCTTACGCTGATGATCCTTCTAAATGTGATTGTGATGATTTTGTGGTGAAAAGTTTAGAAGAAGTTGAGCTTAGTAGTAGCTGGGCTTAATCTTCACACTTCTTTTGAAGTTTTTCTAGCTTCTCCATAGTCTTTTTAACAGCATTACTATATACTTCTTTAACCTGTTGACTGCTTAGCTCCTCCAGGCCAGATTCAACAATTCCAGCTGAAGTGGTTGTCGATTCTCTCAGTTTTTTAATTTGACCTAAATTTTTATCTTTTATCGAGCTTAACGCCTCTAAAGCGATATCAACAGCAATATCTTTTTCAAAATCTTTACCAATAACCGAGATGGCACTCATAAAACTTACTACTGTATATATATGACCGCAAGCTAGGGTTGTATAAAAGTTCATATCCTCATCCTCAACTACATGAAGATGGCTTGACCATTCTCTTAGCTCTTTTGTAATCCTTTTTGTTTCATATTCTGAATCTTCTGCCAAAAAAGTCACCCCTCTACCCTCTTTGATTAAGCTAGTAGGCATATATCTAATTACGGGAGAGTTTGGGAAAAATTTTTTTAAATATTCTTGGGAGATCGAGATCATTATACTGATAATAGTTTGACTTTCTACGATCGGCTCCAGTTCTTTCAGAACCTCTTTACTTTGACTTGGGTTTATACAAAGCCAGATTATATCCGCTTTTTTTGCGGCTTTTTTATTATCAGAATAGTAAGTTACCCCCATATTCTTCTGCAATCCTCTCCCCTTTTGTTGTATTTCTACGAGTAATGTAGATCTCACTTCCGCATTTATTTTGTTTTAGTTTTTCCAAAATTATAGTTCCAAAACTTCCGCACCCTATTATGGCTATATTTTTGTTTTTCATAATATGTGCTCGATATGACTAAACAGTCCTTATATACCCTCTATCTATTCATCTCTGACTTTCAAAAATTTATCATAGTCTTTTATATAATCCACCGAAGAAGACTTTTTAGAGGATAATGCAAGCAAAATCGCATTGTCAGAAAAATCTTTAAAATGGTGCCAGACGAGGTTGTTTACAAAAACCGCATCATCTTCTTGAGTTCTTGAACCATTTAGTTTAATTTCTTCTAAGCCTTCTCCTTTATCAAATTCCAACTCACAAGTTCCCTGAACCATAATAAAAAATTCCTTCTGTTCTTTATGAGAGTGAGGAAAAACCTCTTCTGAAGTATTAGTTATATAATATACTCTCTTTACCTCAAAATCTATTAGTGGGTCTAACTCAACATTATTTAATACAAAATTATTTCTTTCAATACAATCAATTTTATGAGACTCAAAATTATTCATATAGCTTTTCGCTTAAAATTCTATTAAAGCTATCCCAAGTATTAGTGACTACTGTACCGTTATCCCCTAATTTTTTAGCCTCTTCAATTGCCCAATGGATATTAGCTCCAGAAGTCTTGCCTATTAAGTACCCCTTGCTGTGCATTTCTTTCATAGCTTCTTCTGCAGTTTCTTGATCTATAGTTCTCGTCTCGTCATACAGTTCCGGTTTAGCATTTGGAGCCAAAAGCTCAGCACCAAACCCAATCAAATTATGGGGTTCAAACTCATAGTCATAGTCATTTCGTTTAGCATCTATATGGGGTGCATACTCAGCCTCCCCTAGCACAACCTTTATATTCTTATCTTTTTCTTTCAACACCTGAGAAATTCCAGTAATGGTACCATAAGTTCCGGAGCCGCTGACAAATACATCAATATCTTCAATCTGGTTATAAATTTTTTCTCCCACTGGATGATATCCTCTTCTGTTATTTAAGTTTTCAGATTGGTTTAGCAAAATTCTATTCTCCGGCTCTTCTTCGATAAACTCTTCCGCCCTTTCTTTACAACCAACTATAAACTCATTTTCGGGGGTTAGATGTAAATCTGCTCCAAGTGCTTTTAGTATTTCTATTCTTTCATCACTCATATTTTCAGGCATAAATACGGAAAAATCATACCCTTTTTGAGCACAAATGAAAGCACCTGCTATTCCTGCATTACCTGTAGTATAATCTACGAATATAGTACTCTCATCTGCATTGCCCTGTTCTTCCTCCGCTTCAATCATAGACTTATATGAAAAAACCTTATGGCTGCCGGTAGGACTGTGATGGAGTAAAGCTACATATATATCAGCTAGATCATCTCCATCTTCTAGGGATGGATTGAGATGTAAGATAGGAAAATTCCCTATTCTATCTAGCTCCGAATTAATTATATTTCTGTTCATATGATAATTTTAGATATCAAAACTATTTTTAATAACTTACCTGCCAGCCTACCAAAACTTTAATAATCTGTCAAGTATTTAGACAAAATACAAGTAATTAAGGTAATTTTAAAAATATAAAATTACAGAAAATATTGACAATTAAGCTAAAATATCATATTGTTTAACTTGTAAACACTTTTAATCACTAAAAAATAAAAAATGGCAAAAAAGGAATTAAAAAATGCTCTCAAAACTCTAGATCTAACAGAAAAAGAAGCGAAAGTTTATTTATCAGCTCTGGAATTAGGAGAAGGCACAGTGCAAGAAATAGCAAAAAAATCTGGAGTAGCACGGACAAGCATATACAATTTTATAGATGATTTAGAAAAAAAGGGGGTCATTAGTAAAATAAACAAAGAAAAACACTTCTTAATTGCTCCCGAAGACCCAGAAATATTGCTAAATAAAATAGAAAATAAAGCTGAAAAATTTAGAAATCTAATTCCTGAGTTTTTAAGCATAGATAACCAAAGCGAAAACAAACCAAAAATTAAGTTTTACGAAGGACTAGAAAATGGAGTACACCAAATATGGAATGACATATTAAGAACACCGGACATAGTAAGAGAGATGGCTGATTATAATAGAGTGACGACTGCAATTAGTAATGAAGTTTATAGAAATTATATAGATGAAAGAGTAGATCGCAACTTAGAAGCAAAAATAATAGCAAAGGCAGAACCTAATGCCTTTAATCTTAAAAAGAAAGATGATAAAGAGCTGCGCGAAACCAGATTGGTGGAAAGTGGTATTTTTGAAACCGAAATTTTCATATATAGAAATAAAGTTGCACTAATAAGCTTTAAGCAAGAGCCTTACATGGGAGTAGTCATAGAGGATGAAAAAATAAACAAAACTATGAAATGGATGTTTGATATGATTTGGAAAAGTTTGAAATAACAATTTTTTATTGACAGACTTAATTTGTGTGTTATTATATTACTAAATTAGAAATTTAATAATTTATGAACAACATCAGAAAAATACAACACAACCGACAGATTACCATCCCCAGCGAAATTTTTGATAAGCTGGATCTCGAGAAGGGTGATTACATTCAAATCGAGGAACAAAACGGCGAGATAAAACTAAAACCAAAACAATTAATAGACAAAGATCAGGCTTGGTTTTGGTCTAATGAGTGGCAAAAGAAAGAAAAAAAAGCTCAAGAAGACCTAGAGTCAGGAAATGTAAGTGATTCTTTTGAGGATATAGAAGAGATGAAGCAAGCCTTTGAAGAAAGAAAAAATGAGTAAGATTGAGATAAAAGCTACAGAAAGTTTTTATGAAGATTTGGAGGAACTAACGGAAGAACTTCAGAAGAAAACTTTCTCCAAGTTAAAGTTATTTCAAAAAAATACAAACCATCCTTCTCTTAGAGTAAAAAAGATTAAAGGTACTGATTATATCTGGGAAATGTCTATAAATATGCAATATAGAGTAACTTTTCAATGGAAAAATGAAACTACTATAATTTTAAGAAGAGTAGGAACTCACGATATTTTACAAAACCCTTAGAAATTACGGTCTGATTCTATTCACCAACCTCGGAAAAGGAATAGTTTCTCTAACATGCTCTACACCACTTACCCAGCGTATAATCCGCTCAATACCGACACCAAAGCCTGAGTGCGGCACCGAGCCATATTTTCTCAGATCCAAATACCAGTCGTAATTTTCTTTTTCCAGACCTTCCTCCTCTATTCTTTTTAGTAGAGTCTCATAATCGTCTTCACGCTGGGACCCGCCTGATATTTCTCCACCTTCCTCCGTAGCGATAAGGTCATTGTTCAGCATATAATCACCACTTTCATCTTGTTTCATATAGAAAGGTTTGAGCTGTTCGGGCCATTTCTCTATAAATATAGGTACATCACTGTCCTTGGTTAAAATAGCCTCATCATTGTTACTTAGATCATCTCCGTATTCGATGTCTGAACCCATCTCCTGCAATCTTTCAATAGTCTCTCTGTAGGTCAAACGGACAAACTTATTATCTGCTACACTTTGCAGCTTATCTGTATCGCGATCAAGAACATCAAAGGCCCGACCGCAATTATCAAGGCACTCAGAGATAATGTGTTGTATCAGCTCTTCTTGTAGATCCATATTTTCTTCATGCTCGATAAAGGCCGCTTCTGCGTCCATCATCCAAAACTCAGTTAGATGTCTTTTAGTAGTGCTCTTCTCTGCTCTAAAGACGGGACCAAAATCATAAGCTCTACGGACCGACATAATAGCAGCCTCTAGATACAGCTGACCGGATTGTGACAGATATGCCTCATCATCTTCAAAATACTCTACTTCAAACAGCTCCGTAGTATCTTCACAGGCATTGGGGGTAAAGATAGGGGCATCAGTCAAGGTAAAGTTATTTTTGTTCATATATCCCCTAATTGCCCGCACTATAGTATCCCTGATCTTAAGTATTGCCCATTGTTTTGGATCTCGGATCCATAAATGCCGATTCTGTAGCAGAAAATCAGGTCCGTGTTCTTTGAGATCTATAGGGTATTTATCTTCATTGAGGTGTATTATATCTAAATCAGATACTTGCAGTTCACACTCATCCTCCTTTTTAGCGTGGCTGGACACTTCCCCGGTAACCCTCACAGATGACTCCTGAGTCAAGTCTTGTACTTTCTTCCAACCGTCTTCATCCAGATTATCTTCTTTTGCTACTGCCTGGATAAAGCCGGTGCCGTCACGAAGCTCCAAAAATACTATTCCTCCGGAAGAGCGCTTGTTGTACAACCAACCCTTAAGAGTAACCTCTTGGTCTACAAAGTCGGATATTTTTTTAATCTCGGTTTCCATAAATATTTTTTAAAGTTAGTATAGAAGATTTTATATTTGTTATCAAATAGAAAAACCCCGTGCAAAACACGGGGTTTTTGTTTTTTGGTTGAAAAGTTACGCTAGAGTAACATTTATAGCACTCTTGCCTTTGTCAGTATCTTCTACCTCAAATTCTACCTCATCTCCTTCTGAGAGGTCTTCAAACTCGACACCTTCAAGCTCACTAGCGTGGAAGAAGATATCGTCTTCTTCATCTTCTTCACCTTGACCGATAAAGCCGTAACCTCTATCGGTCAATTTAGCGATAATACCTGTCATGTAGTGTAATTTGAATAAACGAAACTTTATCTCGGAAAACCCGACTTCTGTCTTCCTCTAGATAAAGCAAGCATAGTATAGCACAGTATGTGAGTCTTGTCAATGCAGCGCTGTTATGGCCATCCTCAACACCAATCGCAACACTTGTGATAAAATGTTGTTAAGTTTCATTTACCT
>JBDGRL010000090.1:0-14908 GCA_042218065.1 Candidatus Magasanikiibacteriota bacterium
TTTTATCGCCGATTTATTAACAAAATTTGGTCCCAACAACTAGACAATTACCAAAATTAAAGGCTATAATGAAAACTGAAAAAAAATTCAAAGTTGACTTCATTGGTATTGGGGCACAAAAATGTGCCACCACATGGATGTATGAGTGTTTAAAAGAACATCCTCAAATTTGCATGTCAAAACCAAAAGAAGTAAATTTTTTTAACCAAAAGTATGCCTTTTCTGAAGAAACTGAAGATAATTGGGTTAAGGGTATGGATTGGTATAAAAAACATTTTAGACACTGTAGTAGTGAAGAAAATATTAGAGGAGAATTTTCAGTAAACTATTTATATGACAGTAAAGCCCCCAAACGTATTAAAGAAAAGTTTCCAAATATTAAACTAATTGTCTGTTTAAGGGATCCTGTAGAAAGAGCTATCTCTCAATATTCTCATTGTATTTCTAAATATAAGCACTTTGTTAAAAAATACTCTAATTTTAAAGAAGCTGTTAAAGATATAGATGAGTTTATAGAAAGAGGGCTTTACTTTGAGCAGTTAAAAAGATACTTTAATTTTTTTAATGAAGAGCAAATCTTAGTTTTATTTTATGATGATATACAAAAAAATCCTGTAAATTTTATCCAAAAAATTTATAAATTTTTATCAGTAGATACTAATTTTACTCCCAATAAGGCTACCCAAGTACTTCAGCCTTATAAAAAATATAAGTTTACTTTTTTTAAAGATATGTTAAATGACACTTACAGGTTTACTAATAGATATTCTAGGTTAATAAAATTTCTTAAAAAAAGTGGCTTATATAGTTTAGGTAAATACATAAAACAATTAAACGAAAAAAGAGTTAAAAAAAAACATAATGTCACAATAGATCCTTACATCAAGATGGAACTCGAAGATAAGTTTAGAGACGATATAAAAAAGCTTGAGGAGCTTTTAGATAAGGATTTAAGCTTTTGGGGTAATTATTAATTTTGCTTGATAAAATTCAAGATTTTTTTACCTCTATTTCTCCAGGTATAGTTTTTGACGTCCTGAAAAGCCTTACTAGATATATTTTTTCTGAAATTAGAATTTTCAGAAATATACTGAATAGCTTCAGCCATTTTTTTTGGGTCATTTGGTTTTATAAGAAGAGAGTTGCTTTTGTTTAAAATTTCTGTAATCGCTGGGATATCAGAGGCAATTATAGGTTTTTTACTAGCCATATACTCAAAGAGTTTCATAGGGGATGTATATTTTTTAGAGACCTTGCTCCCTTTTTTGTTTGGCAACACTAACATGTCTGCTGCTTTAAGATAAAGCGGGATTTTTTTATGAGGTTGTCTTTTTATTAATATTATATTATTTAGTTTATATTTATTTTTAATTTTTTCTATTTCTTTTTTTCTGCCCCCAACTAAGCATATAACCTTGTTCCTATTCAAATAATGACTTGATTTTAATAATGTTTTTACCCCTTTCCATCCATAAAGCAAAAAACTACCCGTATACATAATTATTTCTTTATTTTGAGGCAAATTTAGCCCCTCTCTCAGTTTTTTTTGATTTTTATTTACTTTAAAATTTTCCAACTCCACCCCATTTGGTGCCGTAAGTATTTTATCATCTTTTATTCCTAAAGAAGTTAAGTCTTTTTTTAATCCATTACTTACAACAATTACTCCTTTTATTTTCTTTAAGTCATTTAAAAATAGATACTTAGAAGAATATAATTTGTCATCTAGATCCAATACAAGACTTTTTTTCCATCGTGTAAAGAACTTTAATAGTAGAGGGTGTATTCTAATTAAAAGCAGATCAAAATCTTTTTTTTTAATAAATTTTCTAGCCCTATAAGCAAAGGCTATCCAATCAATTAAAGTTCTAATATATGGGTGTCTTGAATTAAAATCAGGTACTGGAATTCTTTTTATAGGAAAAGTTACCTCAACATCATAAAATTTAAAGGGGTTATATTTTTTACCTCTAGAAGTAGTGACTAGAGTTAAATTTACTCCTGATTTATAAATATTTTCTGCAGTTTTCATTATTTGTAATCCATGTGCTTTTTCGGTAGGAAAGCGAATATTTGCTATATATAGTATTTTCATAATAGTGCCTTGATTTTTAATTACTATTACTATATTATTATATATGCATTTTGTTTTATTATCAACTTAATTTAATATGAGTTTAGAAGAGAAAACTATTCTTATTACTGGAGGAACTGGATCTTTTGGAAAGAAGTTTATTGAACTAGCTCTTAAAGCTAAGATTGATGCAATAAGAGTTTTTTCTAGAGGTGAATATAAACAGTTGAAAGTTAGAAAGAAATTTAAAAATAATTCCAAACTTAGATTCTTTATTGGCGATGTAAGGGACGAAAAACGTTTATCTAGAGCTGTAAGAGGGGTAGATGTTGTAGTACATGCAGCAGCATTAAAACAAATTACAGCAGCAGAATATAACCCTTTAGAAGCAATTAAAACTAACATAGATGGAGCTAGGAATGTTATAAATGCAGCGTTAGAACAAGGAGTCTCTAAAGTTATGGCACTAAGTACTGATAAAGCTGTAAACCCTGTTAATTTGTATGGTGCAACCAAACTTTGTGCTGAAAAACTTTTTGTTCAGGCTAATTCTTATGCAGCTGATACGGGTACACAATTTAGCTGCGTTCGTTATGGTAATGTGTTAGGAAGTAGAGGTAGTGTTATTCCATTATTTAGAAAACAGTCGGAACAAGGTAAAATAACTATTACAGATAAGAGAATGACAAGATTTTGGATTACTTTAAAAGAAGGGGTTGAGTTTGTAATGTCTTGTATTAATAAAATGAAAGGAGGTGAAGTTTTTGTACCAAAGCTTCCAAGTTCTAATATAATGGACTTAGCTGAAGCTATAGCTCCGGAAGCTAAAAAAGAGGTTGTTGGTATAAGGCCAGGCGAAAAACTTCACGAGGTTCTAATTAGTAAACAAGAAGCCAGACACACAAAGGAATTTGAAGATTTTTTTGTAATCGAGCCAGAGCATGATTTTTGGGGGGCTAATAATTGGAAAGAAGGGAAAGAGTTATCGGATGGTTTTGTATATGATAGTAAGAATAATGACGATAAATTAAGTGTAAGCGAAGTAACTGATATACTTAAAAAAATTGATTAATAAGTATGTCTAAATCAGAAAAAAAATATTTTGAAAATTTTTTGCCTTATGGTCAACATTATATAAATGAAGAAGATATAAAAAATGTAACTGAAGTCTTGAAAAGTAGTTGGATTACCCAAGGAGATAGGGTGGATGAATTTGAAGAGAAATTCTCTGATTATGTTGGTGCTAAATATGCTGTAGCTGTTTCTAGTGGCACTACAGCTTTACATTTATCGTGTTTAGCTGCAGGAGCAGGGAGTGGAGATGAGGTGATCACTTCCCCTATGAGTTTTGCTGCAAGTTCTAATTGCGCTTTATATTGTGGTGCTAGGTCAGTATTTTCTGATGTAAATAACAAAGGGCTTATATATAAAAAGCAGATTGAGAAAAAAATAACTGATAGAACCAAAGCTATAATTCCAGTTCATTATACAGGCCTTCCTTGTAACATGGAACCTATAAAGGGTTTGGCTGATAAGTACAATCTAAAGATAATTGAAGATGCATGTCATGCACTGGGGGCTGAATATAATGGTTCAAAAATTGGTAGTTGTAGGTATTCTGATATGTCTGTTTTTAGCTTTCATCCAGTTAAGCATATTACTACTGGAGAAGGTGGAATAATTACTACAAACTCAAAAGATACTTATCAGTATTTAAAGAAGTTAAGGGCTCATGGACAAGAAAAAGAGAAGAAAAATTTTGAAAATGAAAGTCATGGTCCGTGGTACTACGAAATACAGGACTTGGGCTATAATTACCGAATCACAGATATCCAATGTGCGATAGGAATTAGTCAATTAGATAAGGTAAATGACTTTGTGAATAAAAGACAAAAGTTAGCACACCAGTATGACAAATTAATTAAAAATATAGATAATGTTTCTTCCTTATATAGTTTCACTAAAAACTCTTCCTATCACTTATATGTTGTAACTTTAGACTCTGAAAGGTTAATGTCTAGTAAAAAGGAAATATTTAAAGAGTTGAGAGATAGAAATGTTGGGGTTCATGTTCATTATGTACCTATTTATAAGCACCCTTATTACCAAGAAAATTTTGATTTTAATGAAGATGAGTATCCAAAAACAGAAGAGTTATATGATCGTATACTTACATTACCTATGTTTCCTCAAATGAGTATAGAGGATTGTGAAAATGTAGTTGAGATTTTAAGTAGTGTAGTAGAAGAAATATAAACTGTTAAATTAAATATTATTAACATGTCAAATACAGGTGCTATAGTACAAGCTAGGATGGGCTCAACTAGACTCCCCGGGAAGATGACCAAGAAAATAGGAGACAAAACAGTAACTGAACATGTAATAAACCGGGTAAAAAAAGTGCCAGGTGTCAAAAAAATCATTTTAGCTATACCTGAAAGTGAGGAAAATGATGTTCTGTATGAGATTGGAAAGAGTATGAGGATAGAGTTGCACAGAGGATCAGAAGATGACGTTTTAGATAGATTTTATTCAGCTGCCAAAAAGTACAATCTCGATCCTATAATAAGAGTTACTGGAGATTGTCCTTTACTAGATCCAGAGGTAGTAAATAGAGTTTTGAGTTTATACCAATCTACAAATTGTGATTATGTTAGTAATATACACCCCAGAACCTTTCCTCATGGTTTAGATGTTGAGGTATTTAGTTTTTATTCTTTAAAAGAAGCCTGGAAAAACTCAAGAACTAGAGAATATAAAGAACATGTGACCCCCTATATTGTAGATAATAAAGACTTATTTAACCACAAAAATTTATACAATAACAGAGATTTGTCTTATATTCGTGTTACTTTAGATACTAAAGAGGATTTAGATTTAATTAGAAGAATTCATCAAAAGATCGGCAGTTTTAATGAGGTTGATTTAGAAGTTATAAAAAATATATTTAATAACAATGAGGAGTTATTAGAGATCAATAATGATACGAAGCAAAACTGGAAAGAAAGGGGGTTAGATTAATTTATTAACAACACTAATTATTAAAATAATGAAAGTTTTATTCTATGGTGGAAGACAAGCAGGAATGGTAGTTTTGCTTAGTCTCTTAGGTTTGGAAATTGACGTGTTTTCTGTAATTCCTGAAGATGATATTGTTTCTCAAGTAGCTAGTAACTTCGATTTAAAAACTGATCCTGTTAATAAAATAAATGATAAAAGTTTTGTTGATTCTTTAAAAAAAGAAAACATTGATTTAATTATTTGTTGTCATGGGCGCAAAATTTTGGATAATTCAATGCTGTCTATCGGTGCAATAAATTTACACCCGTGTCTATATAAATACAAAGGTAAAGACCCAATAAAAAGATTGCTTAATGATAAAGAAACAAAAGCTTCTGTTGGTTGTCATTGGATGGTAGAGGAAGTTGACCAAGGAGGTGTTATAACTGAAAAATTTATTGAAGTTAGTGGAGATACGGAGGTAGAAATTTATAATCAACTCTATCCTTTATACTCTGAAGTTTTAGTTGAATCTATGAACAAAATAAAAAATAATAAATAATGACCAATAAAAGTAAAAAAACTATAAAAATTGGAGATAGAAATATAGGACCTGAATACCCGACTTTTGTAATTGCTGAAATATCCGCCAACCATAATGGTAGTTTTGAGAGAGCAAAGAAGCTTGTTAAAAAAGCATGTGAATGTGGGGCTGATGCAGTGAAATTACAAACATACACTCCTGATACATTAACTTTAGAATCTGGAAAAAAATGGTTTCAAATAGAAGACTCTAACCCTGATTGGAATGGGAAAACATTGTATGAACTTTATGAAGAGGCGTATACACCTTGGGAGTGGCATGAGGAATTAAAAGAGGTTGCTAAAAAAAATGATACAATTTTTTTCTCTACAGCTTATGACGATTCGGCAGTAGATTTTTTAGAAGAATTAGGTATTCCTGCATATAAGGTTGCCTCTTTTGAGGCTACTGATGTAGAATTGTTAAAAAAGATAGCTGGAACTGGTAAACCAGTTATCATATCTCGTGGAATGTCTAGTTTACAAGAGATTTCAGAATCAGTGTCGGTCTTAAAAAGTAATGGCATAGAAAAAATTGCACTTTTACATTGTGTGAGTTCTTATCCCGCAAAACCAGAAGAGATGAATCTTGCCACTATTTCAAATATTCAAGAAACACTTGATGTAATTCCTGGTCTTTCAGACCACTCTCTTACTACTACAACAGCAATTGTAGGGGTTACATTAGGTGCATGTGTAGTCGAAAAACATTTGACATTAGATAGAGATGATGGAGGGCCTGATGCCAGCTTTTCTTTGGAGCCTGATGAATTTAAGGAGTTAATAGAAGGAATAAGAGTAGCAGAAAAATCTGTAGGAAAAGTAGCTTATGAATTGGGAGAAGGTGAGTCGGACAATGTTTCCTTTCGTAGGTCATTATGGGTTACTAAACCCGTAAAGAAAGGTGAAGAATTCACAAAAGAAAATATAGGAAGATATAGACCTGCTCATGGACTACCTGTAAAGCATTTGTCTAAATTTATTGGAAAAAAAGCAAATCAAGATATAGACCCCCCACGTCCTTTGAGTTGGGATTTAATAGGTTAGTTGTAATATTTTTTCTTTTATATGAAAGCAAGTATAGTTATTCCGGTTTACAATGGAGAAGATACTATCGATAAATCAGTTTTGAGTGCAATTGATCAAAGTTTTCCTAAGCATAAGTATGAGATTGTTGTAGTAAATGATGGTTCTACTGATGGTACTTTAGAGGTTTTGAAGAACTATAAAGATTCTGTGAGAATAATATGTCAGAAGAATAAAGGCCCTTTAGTAGCTGCAAATAAAGGTTTTAAAGAAGCAAGGGGGGAATTTGTAGTAAAATTAGATGCCGATGATTATTTTAAGAAAGATTTTTTGCAAGAAACTGTTTCTGTAATTGAAAACAAGGATAATTTGGATTTCGTTTATTGTGATTATTTTGAGGAAGACTTATCTGGAAATAGGAAATATGTAGAAACTAAAGAAAGTTTATATAATACTGTTGCTGTAGGAATTCTTTTTAGAAGAAGTAGCTTAAATCAAGTGGGGTATTACAATGAAGATGTAAAATTTGCAGAATATGATCTATTGTTAAGAACTGAAAAACAGTGGACTGCCAAACATGTTTGCCAGCCTCTTTTTACTTATAGTAGAAGAATAAATAGCTTAACTGAATCTGGTGAATTTGTAAGTAAGGCTATTAAACAATTAAAAGATATGTACCCCAGAAAAAAGAGGAAGATAGATAAGATACGGAATTATTAATAATTTTCTTGTTGGCTTTGCTGTTACCATTATTAATATAAAAATGTTGAAGAAAAAGATTATGTCAAATAGATTAAATTATTCTTTGTTTTGTTTTTTAAGTAAATTATTTCCAAAAAAATTAATAAAAAAGTATCCAGAAAAACCTGTTTTCATAGTAGGAAGTCAACGTTCGGGCACTACTATTTTAGAAAAAATTATAGCACAATCGAATGAGGTTTGTGATTGGTCGGAAGCAAATTATATTTGGAATGAACATTTTTATAATTTTTTTTCTAATAATCTTAAAAAAACTATACCGGATTTTAGGGGGCGGGGTATTCATGCTTATGAAATTCCTAAAAAGGGATGGAGCTATTCAGAAGAGAAGGTTAAAAGACTTTTTGGAGTTTATTGTTTTATTCATAGAAAAAGTAGAATTTTACATAAAAGCCCTTTTAATACTTTAAGATTACAATTATTAAAAAAATTTTTTCCTGAGTGTAAAATTATAAATGTTGCAAGAGATGTTAGAGCTGTTGTTAGGTCAAATATAGAAAAAACTTATGAGGGGGTAATTCCCAAAAAAGATTTTATAGATGAAATTATTTATAGATGGAGGGAGTGTATTAAAAGGGTTAAAGACTTCAAAGAAAAAAATCCACATAAAATAGTGGAAATAAGTTACGAGCAATTAAGTTCTAATGGCAATGAGGAGACTATAGAAAAAATATTTGATTTTTGTGAATTGAAAATAAATGATTCAGTATATAACAAATTAAGTGAGGTAGAAAATCGTAATTATAAATTTAAACAAGATTTAACAGAAAGTGAGATAGAGTATATAGAAAAAAATGTTGAAAATTTCAGACCTAAACCATTTGGGTTTAGTTAATTCTTATTTTTAAGAAAAATATAGAAATAATAATTGTAGCGACTATATTCGTGATAAAGATACTCCCAATCAACCCCCAAATCTGAAATGTTGGTATTAATATAAGTAAACTTATAATTTTAGTAATACTGCTGGTAATATCTATAATATATTTTGACTTAATTTTTTTTTGGGCCGTTAAAGCATCATGTAGAAAATTTTTTGGCCCAAAAAGTAAAGTTAATACAAAAACTTGTGAGATTAAGATAGCATCCATGTATTTTGGAAAAAACATTTTATACAAATAGGGAGCAAGTAATATATATAATAATACTATAGGTACTATTATTAATAATGATTTTAGTATTTTACCAGGTAGAGTTTTTTGTAGAGTTTCCATTTTTTTCTCACTTAACTTTGGAAACGCAACACTTGTGAGATTTTTAAATAAGAAAGTCCTTATTTCTTTGACGGGTTTTACCCCAAAAGAGTAAGTAGCTAAAGCAACAGGCCCCACAAAATGCCAAAGAATTACTTTTTCCATAGTGTTAGATAGACTTGTTATAAACCTCATTAAACTTAAATGTTTTCCATAACTCATTACCCCCTTTTCTTTCTTTTTGTTCTTATCGATATTTTTTTTAAAGTAAAAAAAGAAGAATATCGCTAGTATCGTCCATATTCCATAATAAGAAAGTATGATTAAAATTAGACTGTCAGTGTAGAGCAGTACACTAACTACCGTTGTAGCTGCAATAAATTGCTCGAATATGCTCGACTTTGTTAATAAAGAAAATTTTTTTTTACCTGATAGAAAAGATTCATAAATATCGAAAGCTTGTTTAATAGGCATTAGAAAAGCAGGGATTAATAAGGCTAATGATAGGGTTAAGTTGTCTTGAAAGAAATAATAACCTGATATTAAAATACCACCCAATAAGGTTAAAACCCCCCATTTTAATTTTACTTTAAAAGCCGAATCATAAATACCTTCAAAACCTTTAGCAACTGACCGTGTAATTGAGTTTCCTAATCCCGGTAAGGAAAAGATTGCTAAAAAGCCGATGATAGATTTTACATATTGATAAGTACCATAAGTTTCTTTTGGGATTAGATTTGCAAAAGCTATGGCTAAAATAAATGCTGCTGTACTGGAGACAATTGACTTTCCTGAGAGCCAAGATATATTCTTAAAAATATAAATCATGTCGGTTTTGAAGAATTTTTCCAACTTGTGTAAAAAATACTTAATCCCTTTTTTTAATTTTTGTAGCATTGTGGCATTGTTTATTTTTTTTCAAGAATAAGATTACCTTTTCTAATCCTATAAGTGCGAAGATTATTATGAATCCCAGTACTGGAAATCTAAATCTCCCTCTTGCGAATGACCCAGTCAATCCAGCGTGATATAAAATGATTGATAATAGAAATATTTCCTTTAAAGCAGTTTTGTTTTGTTGGTATTTTTTATTAGTTAATAATATTTTTATATCCCAAAGGGTGTTTATTATTAGAAGAATAAGGTAGAGGGAAGATAGAAATAAACCGGCTAGAAAGGTAATATTTATTAAATTATTATTATTATTTAATAAGATGATAATTTTTCTAATTTTTCCTGTTTTAAGTAGCTTAAAAAGCCTCCTTCCTGTAATTTTATTTCCTGCTTTTGAGTTAGTAAGATTTTGAGCTATATTTTTGTAACCACTAGATAGAAAAAAGTCAAGAGTTACCCCGAAAAGATTAGATTTGATTGTTAACCAAGGGTACTGCAAAAATGTTTTTTTTGCTTGGTGATTATAATATTTGCTTAACTTGAAAGAAAACCTGTTTTCCCATTTTTTATCGAAATTTTTTATATTTTCTTTCCCCTTTTTTAATACGTTATTTATCATTATCTCTTTTGCCTTGTTAGTGGAAGTATTGTATTTTTTAGCATATATATCTAAGAGATAATTAACATTCAAAGCATGAGGGGATAAACTAGTTAATTTAAAGTTATTAAATACTATTTTATTTCTTAGAAACCATGGAAATATTATTGCCCCAAATATGGCTATAAAAATTAGACTTTTTTTGCATTCTTGAAATATTTTTTGCCTATTTAATGTAGTTTGGAATAAAAAATAAATTATGGGGATAAAGAAGATAAGATATAGTGAGGTAGGACGGACTAAGCTTGAGAGCCCAAAAAATAAACCAGATAGTGCGACTTCCTTTTTTCTTTTTTTATCTAAAAATTCAATAAAATAATAAGCGCCAATGATTAATAAGGGGGTGTATAGCACTTCTGTCATTGCATAAGAAGTTTGTACTACTGTGTAGATATCAAAACCGTACAAGGTTGCAGCTAAATATGGTGTCCATTTATAACTTGTTATTTTTTTCGTTAACTTAAAGATAAATAATAATCCAATAGTAGTAAGCAGACTTTGCAAAATTATAAAATAAAAAAGAAAATTTCCTGGTAGTATTCTTAAGATAGATAAAAAAAGTGGATAACCTGGAGTTCGACTACTAATTATCTTTAGGGGTTTAGTTTTAGAAGATGAAAATGCTCCATGTTCTAATAAATTTCTTGATAAATTTAGATATTCTGGATTACCACCTGAAATCATTACTTTAGACTCATAGTTTTTAAATAATATTGCTGAAATTGAAGCTATTATTATAAAGTAACTTATTAATAATATTATCTCTTTGCGGTGATTTTTTATATATTTAAGCGATTCACTATAAATATTCTTCATATTTTCTGTTAAATCAATTTAAAAACATACTTCCCAACCCTCAAAACACCTTGCTTCCAAGGGGTTTTATGAGACTTACCTGACTCTCCTTGGAATTGATCTAAATTATCTAAATACCAGTTATAATTTCTAATCAACGCATCTTTATTAGAATGCTTGGGCTCAAATCCAAGCTTTTCTTCTGCTTTTTTTATAGCTACATAAGAATCTCTAGCTGCAGTTTCATAAACCCACTTGTAAAGAGGAGAAAGGTTTAGCACCTCTAGAATTCTTAAAATCCATATAGCCGGTGCAGCTGGGAGCCCTATTATTCTTTTACCGTGACCTGCTTCGTCTAAAACAGCTTGAAAATCCTCTTTCATAGTAGTAAACTCCTTTGCTCCTATGTTATAAGTATCGTTTACTACCTCTTTTTCTTTAGTCAGAGTTAGATAAATTGCTTGACATAAATCTTCTACATCGAGTAACTGATACTTGTTGTTTCCACTACCTATCATTGGAAAACTTGCACCATCTTTAGCCCAATCGTAAAGTAATGCAAATACACCCAACCTTTCAGGTCCTATAAATGATTTCGGTCTGATAATAGGTATACACATTCCTTGGTCTCTAAATTCTTTGCATACCTCTTCTGCTTTTACTTTTGCTTCTCCGTATGGTCCGACACCATCTTTCTCATCGTCTTCATAGAGTGGATGATGATCAGGTATACCATATACTGCCGTTGATGAGATGTGTACAAACCTATCTACATTTTTTTTCTGAGCAACCTCCAAGAGTAGTCTTGTACCTTCTATATCGGTACTAAAAATTTCTTCTTTTGAGTATAGAGGAAGTGCTGCTGCGCAGTGTACCGCCATATCTATCCCTTTCATGGCTTGTCGGACATCATTTTCATTTCTGATATCACCCTGTATGATATCTATCTTATCTTTTTCTGGATAATCAAATTCAGCTTTGTCAAGCGAAACTATGTCATAATCTCTTTCTAGTAGATATCGAATTAAGTTTATGCCTAAAAATCCTGCGCCTCCTGTTATTAGAATTTTTTTACTCATTTCTTATTTTTAGTTTAATATTTTTTTACCCTTTGTGTAAATATGCGGTGGAATTTTTTGCAGCAAGTTTATTTTTTTTTGATGAAAGTTAGCTTTTTTTAAATTTTCCAGAAAATTTTGTGGATCAGAAAATTCTTCTATTTCAATACAAGTATTCTCAAACCCGCTTAAAATATGAGCATCACTTCCTACAATTTCAACTAAATTATAGTCTTGTTTGTTTTCTTCAAAAAACTCTTTTGCTTTTTTGTTATCTTTGTCAACTAAATTTCTAGCATTGTAAGTTTCAATAATGTCTATCTTATCTAAGTGTTTTTCTATTATTTTTTTATCTAAAGCAGATGATCTAAATCTGTCAAAGGGGTGAGGTATTGTTACTAGTCCATTTTGTTGCTTAATTTTAGCTATAGTGTCACTTGCAGTCAATCCTGGTTGTATTTCTTCTTTTAGAAATAGTCCTATTATCTCACCTTGCTTAGTCATTATTTCTTCTCCGGGATAAAATTGTACCCCATTTATTTTTTTTGATGGAGAAAGTCTATCGTGGTCGGTAAGTAAAACTGCATCTATACCCAATTGGTTACATTTGTTAGCTATTTGCTCTAATTCTAACTCGCAGTCGATAGATGATTTTGTATGAGCATGAAATATAAGTTTCATATTAAAAATATAGAACTGATGTAACAAACATGCCCCATAAAATTATGCTACTAAGTAATTGTTTATCTTTAACAAAAATTATTTCTGGCTCTTCTACGTCGTATTCATCGTGAAAGATTAGTAATGAATATCTAAAGATTGCAAATAAGACAAAGATAATCGACCAGACAAAGATTTTTTCATGAGTGAAAGTGTAGAGTGCATAAGAAAGTAGAGTAGAGGTGGCACCTATTATCAGAAAGTGATCCATACTACGAGGGTCATAATATTTCAACACCGATCTGGTTTCAGCTCCTTTGCCATTCACAAACTCTGACTTTCTTTTAGCTGTTATGATAAATAGGGCTGCAAACAGAGTAGTAAGGAGCAACCAATTTGACACTTCAACACTAATAGCAAAAGCTCCTGAATATACTCGCATAAGATACATTAGTGCTACAAGCAATATGTCTACTATCGGTATCTGCTTCAGCTTTAGCGAATATAGAATATTAGTTGCTACATAAATCAGCAATACTACAATAAAATACCAATTTACCAAATAGGCTATTGTAAGTGATAATAGTATTAATAATGAAGATAAAATCTTAGCCTGAAAAATAGATATCTTACCAGCAGCAATTGGGCGATGTTTTTTCTTTGGGTGTTTTCTATCTTCTTCTACATCACAAATATCGTTTATAACGTAAATAGAGCTAGAAATTAGAGAAAAAGAAAAGAAAGCTAATATACTATCTAAAAGTAAATTGGCATTAAGCAGCTTTCTGTCGAACAACAAAGGAGCAAATACCAATAGATTCTTAACCCATTGATTCATCCGCATTTCTTTTATACAGAGTAATATTTTCTTCTTTACAAAATTCATACTAATTTATATAATCTCTCTAAGATAAGACAATTTTATTAGAATTATAGAGTTTTTTTCGAATATATTCAAATACTTATTTTTTAAGTATATTCTAGTAAAGTAAAATTAAATTTCTAAAATCTTAAAAAATGTTTAAAATAGATTTCCTAGGCATAGGAACCCCAAAATCCGCCACAACTTGGATTTCAGATAATTTGGATGAACATCCGGAAATTTGTGTTTCTTCACCAAAAGAAACGGATTTTTTTATTGATCAATACGACGGAAAAGAGAGTTTGGGGGATTATGAGAATTATTTTTCTCACTGCGGGGAAGACCAAAAAAAAGGTGAATACAGTGTAAATTATTTTCACAATGAAAGCGCTCCAAAAAAGATAAAAGAAGCTTACCCTGATATCAAGTTAATAGTTTCTTTTCGCAATCCGGTTGAGCGTGAAATATCGGAATATTTTCATAATTTGCGTCATATCGGCGAGGTTTCAGAGGAAAGAGCTAATATTAGGCTAAAAACTATGTATAAGGGCGAAAAAAAGTATTATTCCTATTATTTAAAAAAATGGCTGCAACATTTTGACAAAGACCAGTTTCATTTTATTTTGGTAGATAATATTAAAAATAACTCTGAGAAGGTATTGTCTGACTTATATGATTTTTTAGAAGTAGATTCTGATTTTAAGTCCGAGACCTTAGAATCAAAATCAAATAAAGCACATATTTACAAGTTTCCCAAACTTCAGGGTATGATGGCTGAGATGTATCGCTCGGTAAAATCTAAACCCCAGCTGAATAAACTCTTTGAAAAAAGCGGCATTTATAGCTTAGGCAAGCTCCTAAAGAACAAGACCTCAGAGACCTATGAAAAACCTGAAATTTACGAAGACACCAGAAAACAAATTTATAATTGCTTCAAAAAAGACATAGAAGAACTTGAGCATCTGATTGACAGAGATTTAAGTGAATGGAAGGTAGGTTAACTTGATTTTCCCTAAAAAATAACATAAACTAATGGTGCTTAGTTGTATTATTAGCTCAATCTTTTCTAAGGGGCTTAAACTCAAAGCGAGTATAATTAATAATTAAAACTTATTTTTCACCCTTTTTGTCTACGGTTTTAACCACGAAACGAAGTGGAGGTGGTTACCTCGGAGCGTAGCGAGAATGAGTAGACAAAAAAGATGAAAATAAAAAACAAACACATGAACATACTTTACATAGGCGCAGGCTTTGTCGGCACAACTTCGGCAGCTGTAGCAGGCGATAGCGGCCACAATGTCTTGGTATATGATCTAGATGAAGAAAAAGTAGAAAAACTAAACTCCA
>JBDGRL010000091.1:0-32338 GCA_042218065.1 Candidatus Magasanikiibacteriota bacterium
GTTAAGATGAAAGTTACTGATGATAATGTTGATATTAAAATAAACAAACATTAAATGAACCTAATAATACACGAAATACACCCCGAAGAAACAGAAAACCTAAATGATTGGGGTGAGAAATTAATGACCGAAAGAAGGGAAGAGGCGATAAAAACTCTAGAGCAGGAAAATGTAGAGATGGAAGCTGTGTTTTTAGTTGAGTTGGAAGGAAAAACTTATTTCATTGGTATTGATGAAACTGGTAAGGGTGGTCATGACCCGGTTGATATGTCAGAGGATATTAACCAAAAGCATAAGAAAATTTTAAATAAAGCTTTTAAGAATAAAAAAGTTGCTGAAGGAAAGTTAGTTTATAAATTAGAAAACAAAAATTAAATTTGAAATACAGTAAAAAGTAGTAGAAATTTTTAGATAGATTGTTATAATTAAATTAGTTAATTTTTAACAAAATACCATGACACCAGGAAGTCCAGAAGGGGGTCCAAATAGGTCGCCTACAGAACCAGATGAAGGCCAAGTAGGAGGACAAGATGATAGTGAAACAGATATATCACAACCTCAACCGGACAGGAGTGAAGTAGATGGAACTAGCGAAGACGGAAGTTCTAATTGTCAATGTGGTAGAAAGTATGGTCATGATCCTCATTGTCCAGCTAGAGAAAAGGATCTAAAGAAAAATGAAGTTAAAAGGGTTCGTGAAAGAGGTAAAAGATCCATTGCAGAAAACATGGCAAATGAGTTAGTTGAATCACAATGGGATGAAAAAAATGAAGATTTTAAACAGGACATGAAAGATATTTTGACTGATCATTTGGTTTCATATAGGTCTTGGGGTAATGGAGAGATTGATCCAAAGAATGTGGAGGATTTCAGCTCTGAATCAGACCTAGATAGTATTTTAGAAGAATATGCAGGTGATATAGAAAATTGGGAAGATATCATACAAAAATTTTCTGAAGAGTCAGAAGCGAGCCTAACCCCCTTGACAATAGAAGATTTATTATCCGAAGATTATTTTGGCGGTTTTGAGCTAGTTACTGATTTAAAAACAGATGTTGATTTTGATGACTTTGATCCAAAAGATGAATTAAATGGAGTAGATTTTTATTTAACTACAAAGGGTTTAGTTAACTTTGAAGATAAATCAAGACTATATGCAAGAACGGATGAGGGTTTATATAGAATCACAGTGAAAAAGGACAAAGATCAATTGGAAGTCAAAAAATTTGCCGACAAACTAGAATCGGTTGATCCTCCTGTTGAGGCTACTTACAAAAATACTGCTAAATACACTGAATAAAACAGAAGTGAATATAATTCAATTCTATAAAGAAAAAGTTGATGTTTTTTTAT
Organism: Candidatus Magasanikiibacteriota bacterium; assembly: GCA_042218065.1. GTDB lineage: Bacteria > Patescibacteriota > Patescibacteriia > Magasanikbacterales > UBA922 > JBDGRJ01. The sequence continues at coordinate 1,354 of JBDGRL010000091.1, forward strand.
TGTAGATTTCTTCCCTTTTTAAGAAAATGATGTATAGAAATAAAAATGCCTCCTGAAAAAGGAGGCTATTGTGGTTTGTGGTAGAACTGCTTACTTGACAATACTTATCTCTCTTGGTTTCCACTTCTTCAAATCACTACTATTATAGAGATCTAGAGGTTGAGCTTTTTTTGACTTTTTGGTAGACTTCTTTCATCTCTTATCTTTATTTTCAGTAAATTTACTAATTTAGTGCCACTTTCTGTCCCAGATAAAGAATTAAATTTATCGCAAATTAAAAAAGGTGCCAAAGCAGTCATTTCTTATGTAATGACTCGTAAGCGCGAATTCCTTTTTATTTCTTCCTTGGGCATCCTTTCTGCCATAGGTTCCGGATTAATACCTTATATTAGTGGTAAAATTTTTGATTTTATTTTACAACCTAATACATCGGTAAATATATTTGGTTATAATATCACTGTTTATTTAGCTTTGATAAGTATTTTCTTTTTAGTTCAGATTGTTGTAGGTTTATTGGAAAAAGTTATTAACCGAAGAACAGAAGAATTAAGTGAATACTTAGCCGCTGATTACGAATCTTCCGGCTATTATCACCTGCTCAAGCTACCACTCTCTTTTCATAAAGGTCATAAGATGGGTTCGACCTTTACTACAATCTTAAATGCAGTCTGGAACTTAAGACAGACAGTAAATGACTTTGTAGATATATTGCCGGAATTTCTGAGCATTATCGTTGCTTTTATTATTGTTTTCACCATCAAACCGGTGATGGCAGTTATACTTTTATTTTCTTTGGTTTCATACTCTTTACTTGCTAAATATTCCATCAAGCCTCTGTGGAAATATGAGAAAAAGCACCTTAACGATTTAAAGGATGCCAGGACTAGATCATACGATCTTATCTCCAATGTAAAAGAAGTAAAACAGGCTACGAATGAAGAAGGGGAGAGAAGAAGAATGGAGAATCTGTATGAAGAGACTCTGATACCGACCGTAAGCAAAAAGCAGAAAGTGTGGGAGAATCTTACTTTTGTTCAAAAGAGTATTATCGCTTTGATTCAGGTTTCAATATTTATTTTAGGTGCTTACTATATCGGTCAAGACACTATGAGTATAGGCGAACTGGTAGCTGTAAATGGATATGCGCTGATGCTTTTAAATCCAACTATAAAGTTCAGCCGAATTTGGTATCAGTTTCAAAGATCTATGGTAAAAATGGTTGATGCCGAAGAGATTTTAAATACTGAAACAGAAGATTATACAGGTAAAAATATGGAGGACAAAGAAGAAATAGAAGGTAAAGTTGAGTTTAAAAATGTTGCTTTTGCTTACGAAGAAGGTGATCCGGTTTTGAAAAATATTACTTTCAAAGCAGAACCAGGTGAAAAAGTGGCACTTGTAGGTGAGACTGGAGCAGGAAAGAGTACATTAGTAGATCTGATACCTAGATATTACAAGTGTGATTCAGGTGAGGTCATGATTGATGATATAAATGTAAATGATTATGATCTGAGATTTTTGCGCAGTCGTATATCTCAAGTTTCTCAGGAAATAGTGCTATTTCACGATACTATTTTTAATAATCTCAAATATGGTGCGGGTGATGTTAGTGATGAAGAAATCAGGCAGGCAGCTGAGCAAGCACACTGTATGGAGTTCATAGAGGGATTTGAAGATGGATTTGAGCAGATTGTAGGCAGGAGAGGTGTAAAACTATCCGTAGGACAAAAACAAAGAGTAGCAATAGCTAGGGCAATTTTGCAGGATCCGGATATCTTAATACTAGATGAGCCCACTTCGGCGCTGGATGCAAAAACAGAAGAGCTTATAGATGATTCTTTATCTAAAAATACTAGTGATATTACAACTTTCGTAATTGCACATAGATTGAGTACTGTCGAAGAAGCTGATAAAATATTAGTGTTAGATGATGGTGAGATAGTTGAACGAGGCAACCATGACAAACTAATTGACAGCGACGGAATTTATAAAGAGTTATATGAATTGCAGATTGGCTTATATTAATTTCTTTGTATGTTATCCAATTCCCAACAAAAACACATACGAAAACTACATCAAAAAAAGTACAGACAGAAGTATAATGAATTTTTAGTAGAAGGTAAAAAGGGGGTAAAAGAGGCTATAATAAGCGATAGAGAAGTAATATCGGTAATTTTTAGTAAAAATAACGACAAAAATGTAAATAGTTTACTAAATTTAGCAAAAAAACAGGGGATAAATACACTAGAATGCGACCAAACCCAGGTAGATCAGATTAAAACAACGCAAACTTTTCCGGGGATCATGGCTATTGTCAAAGCAGAGAAGTGGAGTTTAAAAGATTTTAAAACAGATGAGCCAGTAATCTGCTTCGATCAAATTAGTGACCCGGGTAACTTAGGAACGATTATTCGCTCTTCCGATTGGTTTGGTTATAATAATATTTTATTGTCCGAAAATAGTGTAGAAGCACATAATGAAAAAGTTGTGAGAAGCAGTATGGGCTCTTTTTTTCGTTCAAAGATTATTGAAAGCAGGAATTTGCTCTCAGATTTGAAGTGGCTAAAAGAAGAGGGTTATTCAATTTATGGATTAGATACGGAAGGCGAAAGCTTAAAAGAATCAGATATTAGTAATCAAGACTCAGTCTTTGTATTTGGGAATGAATCTCACGGTATTTCGGATGGGGTTGCAAAACTGCTTGATAACACTTACACTATTGAAGGAGAAGGTGGTGCTGAATCCTTAAATGTAGGGGTATCTGCTGCTATTGTCCTTTTTGAAATTAGTTAAAAAACTTAATTATATAACTCAAAAAGATAGCAATAGTGATGACAAATTAAAATTTTCATTTTTTGTTATCACTATTTTTATCTAATTAATAAAAGATGACTAAAACAAGATTTGCACCTAGTCCAACCGGTTTTTTGCATGTAGGAGGGCTCCGTACTGCATTGTACGCTTACCTGGTAGCGAGACAAAATGATGGCACATTTATGCTTCGTATCGAAGATACAGACCGAGAGAGGCTGGTAGAGGGGGGTATCGAAAATATTATCAAATCACTAAAATGGGCAGGATTAGAGATTGATGAAGGGGTTGATTTAGAAAATGGAGAGATAAAACAAACCGGAGATCTAGGACCTTATATCCAATCTCAAAGGGAAGATATATATCTAGAGTATGCAGAGAAGTTATTAGAGACCGGTCATGCCTATCGGGCATTTGATAGTGAAGATGAGCTACAAGAAATGAGAGAAAAACAGCAAGAAGCAGGTAAAGCTCCTATGTATGATAGAAGAATAATGAAAAATGAAACTACACTAGAAGATGATGAGATTCGGGAAAAAATGGAAAATAATGAAGACTATGTAATTAGACTGAAAGTACCCCAACACGAAGAGATAACATTTCAAGATGAGGTTATGGGAGAAGTTAGTTTTAAAACAGAACAAATAGACGATCAGATCTTGGTAAAGTCCGATGGAATGCCTACTTATCACTTAGCTAATGTGGTAGATGACCATCTCATGGAAGTTACTGACGTAATTAGAGGAGAAGAATGGCTGTCTTCAACCCCTAAGCACGTTTTGATGTATGAAGCTTTTGATTGGGAGACACCAAACTTTGCTCACCTTCCACTCTTAGTCAACGAAGAGGGGGATAAATTATCTAAAAGGCACGGAGACGTCTCAGTATTTGACTATAAAGAAAAAGGTTATCTGTCTGAGGCTTTAATTAATTTTCTAGCTTTTTTGGGCTGGAACCCGGGAGACGATCGAGAGATCTTCTCTTTGCAGAATTTAATTGATGAATTTAGCTTAGACAGGTGTAAAAAATCTTCAAGTGTATTCGATAAAGAAAAGTTAGACTGGTATAATAAACAATACATGAAGGAGATGAATTTAGACGAGTTAACAAAGAGAGCTTTACCGTTTTTTAATAATGCAGGTATTCTTGATGAGCACGATATTGATAAAGATGAAGATTTTGAATGGTTGAAATCTGTAGTAAAACTAGAACAAGAAAGAGCAAAGAATCTTTTTGAATTAGTTGAATCAGTTGGCTTTATTTTTGCAGAAGAGCTAGATTATGATACAGAATTATTAGTATGGAGAGATGCTGATGAAACTGACGCAAAAGAGAAGTTGGACGAAATAGTAGATTTTTTGCAAGAAATAGAAGAAGATGACTGGACAGAGGAGAGTTTAGAAGAAGAAATTTTTGATTGGATAAACAATGTTAAAGACTATGGAGTAGGAAATGCATTGTGGCCACTCAGAGTAGCATTAACCGGCAAGAAAAACTCTCCTGGACCCTTCGAAACAGCTGCTGTTTTAGGTAAAGAAGAAACACTGAAAAGAGTAAAATCGGCACTTAAAAAATTAAATTAAAGTAGAACACTGCTTTATCTGGTTTTGTAGGGTAATTCAAAGATATAATAGCCAAAATGAGTAAAAAAAACTTCTTATACACAATTTTAACCCTATTTTTTACTTTATTTAGTGCTTTTTTGTACCCTAGTACTGGTTATACCCAATTAAAAGAAGAAATTTCTGAGCTCAAACAAAAGATGGAAGAAAAAAGAGAAAAAATTGACGAAATAGAGGAGAGCATCGAAAGATATCAACAGAAGGCTAAAGAGCAGAGAAGAAAAGCGGTTTCTTTATCAAACCAGATGGATATCATTGAGAATAACATAGCTCAAACTGAGTTAGAAATTGAGAAAGCAGAGAAAAGGATAGAGTCGATTAATCTTCGCATCAACTCTCTTAATAAAGATATCAAGCAAAAAGAAAGTAAGATCGAAAGCCAAAAACAAATGATCTCAGAGCTGATTAAAACTTTACATAAAAAAGACAGACATAATGCTGTTGAAGTTTTAGCAGCCTATGATAGTTTTTCTGAGTTTTATAACAAACTTCAATACCTCCAATCTGTAGAAGCTGATTTAGCAGAGAGCACCCAAACCTTAAAAGAGACAAAAAATAAATTGAAATCCGAAAAGAAGCAGAAAGAGAAAATGAAACGTAAATTTAAAGAAATCAAAACAGAGTTGGAAGCAAAAAAAGAAGAGCTCGAACAACAAAAAGACTTAAAAGAAAGAATACTCCAAAAAGTTCAAAAATCCGAGCTTAGATATAAGACCCTGGTCAACAATCTTAGGTCAAAGTTTCAAAGAATTGAGAGGGATATAAGAAGTATTGAACAGAAAGTAAGAGAAAAAGTAGAAGAAAAAGAAGAATTGCAACAGAGAATTAAAGGCGATCCTACTACTTTATCTTGGCCAACACAAAGTAGATATATTACAGCTGAGTTTCACGATGAAGATTATCCGTTTAAGCATGTTATGGAGCATACGGGGATTGATATAAGAGCAGCACAAGGCACTGAAGTCCATACGGCAGCAGCCGGCTATGTAGCTAGAGCTAAACGGTGCTCAGTTCCTTCATGTTACAGCTTTGTTATGGTTGTACATTCTAATGGTATCTCGACAGTATATTCTCATGTTTCTAAAATTCTTGTAGAAGAAAATGAGTTCGTAACCAGAGGTCAAAAAATTGCATTGTCAGGCGGGCGGCCGGGAACCCCAGGTGCGGGGCCATGGACTACAGGTGCTCACCTACATTTTGAAGTTAGAAAAAATGGTATACCTACAGATCCTATGAACTATCTGATCAAAGATTATTAACTTCACCTAAGCTTTATTTAAGCTTATATAGCTTTGTTTTTTCATAATCTCAAATTTAGTTTTTAACCTAGTATTAAATTAAAAATTATCTTTGTTATTAAAGGGTATTATACCTTTGATTTAATAGAGACGATTTGACGGCGTCGTAAAATATAAATAGTTGAGCAAATATATTTAAAAAAAGAGAAGAGGCTTTAATAAAAAAGAAGTCAAGCTCTCCTTCATTATGTTATATTTTGTTAAACAGATTAGAGAATCTAAGAAATTTATATATAGATTTTAATACCAGTGATAAAACATTACACAGAACAGATATAAGATGAAGTAAAAATTAATATAGCTAAAATAATTTAACAGATATTTTAAATAAAAAACTACTTAATTAAAACTTGAGTCTTTATAAAATAAGGATCTCTCAGCCCCTTTTTAAGCGATTTTTATTTTGTACTAGGGTTATTATACCCCTAGATAAGGATATTTTTTGACAAGAAGAGGGGGGTTATATATAATATATGTATATAACTAACTTCGGATAATATAAGAAATGCGAAGTTTAAATAGGGGTATAGTAAATAACCACTTCTTTTTAACATTTAAGATTATATGAGCAAAAATGATCAAAATACAATAAAAAAACTTATACCAGATTTTCTAGATTATTTAGAGATTGAAAAAAATTTATCTGATAAAACTCAAAAAAATTATCACAGATCTCTAAATAAATTTATTGACTGGCTCGAAAATAATAACTATAAAGACCTTAAACCTAATGAGCTTGATAATGAACATATATGGAAGTATAAAGTTTATCTTTCACGACATAAAAGTGAACAAACTCGCGAACACTTAAAAAAAACGAGTCAAAACCAGCATCTGGTTGTATTGAGAAGCCTCTTGAACTTTTTTGCTGATAGGGATATAGAGTCTATATCTGCTGAAAAAATCAAGCTTTTCCAAACTAATGATAAGGAATCAATTAATTTTTTAGACTTAAATCAGATTAAACAGCTCTTCTCTTCTCCTGACACAGATAAAAAAATCGGATTAAGAGACCGTGCAATATTAGAAACACTGTTCTCTACAGGTATGAGAGTATCAGAGCTTGTAAACCTTGATAAAGATCAGATACAAAATATCGACAAAAATGACGACCTTGAGTTAAGTATAACCGGAAAAGGTGATAAAACTAGAACTGTATACCTATCAAAAAGATGTTTAAAATGGATAAAGTCATATCTAAAGACACAAGATGATGAGTCTGAAGCCTTATTTATACGCTACAGAGGTCCTAAGAACTCTTCTTTAAGGTTAACTACTAGATCAATTGAAAATATTGTTAAAAAGCATGCTAAGAAAGCAGGTCTGCCAAATTATGTTGTGCCGCATACACTGAGACATTCTTTTGCGACTAATCTTCTCCGTCAAGGAGTTGATTTAAGGGTTGTGCAAGAATTTTTAGGACACAAAAACGTTTCTACTACAGAAATTTATACTCACATCACCAACAAAAAACTCAAAGACGTTCACAAAGAGTTCCACGGCGGTGACGAGCTGGAGTAATTAAAATACTTGACAATGGCAAGACCACATATAGATTCCAAGAATAATACTAGCCAGATAAAGTAATGATAGCAGCCAAAAGAAGATTTTATCCTCGTTTTGTTTTATCTTGTCTCTCATGGGTTTATATTAATTATTTCCAATAAACTTTGTTTTCAAACCTAACATCAATATATTTTTCTGGTTCATCTTGTTGTATTTTATTGTTTATAAGATATTTTAACTTTTTAAATTGTACAGCTGTTTCTTTGTTAGAATCAGCTTTTATATTCCAGTTCTGACTTGTATTTATTATAAAGTTTTCACTAGAAGATGCAACTTTCGAATATTTAAAATCTAAGTCTGATTTGTTATTTAACATTCTATACCAGTCAACTACACTTTTAACTGTATCTTTATCAATGACTTTATTTTTAGGTTTCGCCTTTTTTCCTCTTGTATCATAAATTATTGGAAGTTTTCCCCATTGTTTCTCTACACTAAGCACATCTGGTTTATGTATTTTTTTAATAGTAGTAGAATTTACTCCCTCCTCTTCTCTAGTCTTAATTTTCTTTTTTTTCCACTCATTTTCCCCGATTTTACTTAGTACTTGTATAATTTTGCCATTTTGATCTATATAGGAGTACTTAACACCATTATCATAGATAATGGTGTTAATTTTCTCCTCAACCTTCATATTGAGTGTATTAGGGAAGTCTTTTTCTAGACTAATTTTTCTAATAGGAAACTTTTCTTTTAATATTTTTTTAATATTTTTTTTATTTATTAGAAAATAATTATTTGCAGGAAAGAAAAAAAGTTTTTTATGAGAATAAATACCCTTTGTAGCCCATTTTAGCTCTTGTTTTTTTATCTTTTTATTGCCAGAGATTTGAATTTTTTTAATCTGGAAAAAAGGGTGTTTTAATAACAAAATAATAACAGTAATGAGAGTTGATATTACCACAATCAACAAAATAGTTTTTTTATAACTACCTGGATCCTTCTTATCTTTATAAGGATTCTTTTTTTTATTCTTTTTGCGAATAGTTCTTTTCTTATTGCCGGATTGTTTTTGAAATAAGTTTTTTAACATTTTAAAAACCTCTATTATATCTTCTGACTGATTCTATTAACCAATTGAACCAATACTTGTAAGAAATAGGCCTATCATGACAATGCATAAGATCTTTTTTTTGTCCACCAAACCCTTTTTTGAATCTAGTGATTCCATAAAAAGGGTGGTCAGAATCAGCATCATCCGGTGCTATTCCCCAAAAATTATACCAATCCATTCCTCTACTTTTAGCTTCCTTTATTGCTTCCCATTGTATTAAATAAGAGGTAGATAACTTATTATTTTTCCTTAATGAGGCACTATGTCTATAAACTGCCATATTTCCATAAAATATTATTATAGAAGATGAATCAAGTTCTCCATTTGGCAAATAAGCATGGTAAATATATGCTTCTTTTTCTTGGTTAAAAACTTTAAATTCTTTATTTATATAGTCCCTAGGAAATCGTTCAAAATCATGCCTTTCTGCAACTATATCATGCATATCATTTAGCTCTTTTAGTGCCTCTTTATCTTCTCTTACTTCTATTTTAACATCTTCTCGCATGCACCTTCGAACCATATTTCTGTGATTTTTTTTCATATTCATCATAAGTCTTTTTTCTTTTTTCGTAATATCTAAGACCCAACTAGTTTCAGCTAAAATATGCATAGGTGATGGTCTTAGTCCCACATTATCTAAAAGCTCTTTATTTTCTTCATTATTATCCATAAATGGACTAACTCTAATGAAGTCAAAGCCTTTTTCAGATGCAAACTCCGAGATATATGAAATAAGCTCATTCATAGCTTTTTCTTTTTTCTTGGTTTCTAAGATAGGCCCATATGGTAAATACAAGAAGTCACCTCTCTTAGCATGAGTTGAAACTACTAAAGAACCACCTATCAGATCCCCATCTTTAAAAATACCAAAAATCCAATACTCCTCTTCTCGGTTCTCATAAAACTCCCCATACTTTGGCGACTGGACAAATAAACTAAACTCTTTATTTTTAACAAACTGTTCCCACTTTTCTTTATTTTTTATTTGTTTTACTTTGTACATAATCTTTATACAAACTTTTTTTACTAGATTGAGTTAATTAAGAATAATTTTTAGATATCAAGTCAGATAATTCTTTTGCTTCATTCTTTGAGATATTTATATTAGTAGGTAAAAGTAAAATCTTTTGAGATGTCTTTTCTCCTTTTGTTTTTTTATTATAGCAAAAATTAGGCAAAGAGTCTGTAGGAACTACTGAAGATCCGGTCCAGCTTAAACTAAGCTGAAATCCTTTATTTAACGCTTCCTTGTGAAGTTTATACGGCTCATCCACTAATATAGGAAATTTAAAATCAACTATTCTTTTATTGTTTTTAATTGGCTCAGGTAAGATTTTATCAGGAAGTTTATTTCTATAGATTTCTGAGATTTTCTTTCTATGATTATTAAAACTATCAAGTTGGTTAAATTGATTTAAAGCAAAATCAGCTAAGACATTAGGTAACACTGCGGGAGTCCAACCTGGTTTTTTACCCTTTTTCTCTGCTTTAGAAATAACCATGGGTAGTAAGTTTACGGTTTTAAACAATTTAAAAAGCAGCTTCCCAAAGTATATTGAATACAATCCTCTACCAAGATGAAACAAGATGGAATGGAGTATATATTTTAAAACTTTTGAAACTGGAAAATTGTCTAAATTATTTACATTAGAACTTAACTCTTGAGCTTTATCTACATCATTTATACATATCGCCCCTCCTCTTACAGAAGATATAACCTTATTTGCTCCGAAACTAAAAATACTTATATCTCCGAAACTACCGACCTCTTCTCCGTCGATTTTCCCGCCTAATCCATGAGCACAATCTTCTATAAATAACAACTTATTTTCTTCAGCAATTTTTTTAATCTCTTTTACTTTTAAAGGTGAGCCAAAAGTGTGGTGAGCTACAATTGCCTTTGTATTGTCAGTTATTTTCTCTTTTATTTTGCTGGGGTTTATATTAAAGTTATCATTTATATCAACTAATACTGGCTTTGCTCCTGTCCATCTTACTGCATTTATAACTACACTACATGTATAGGCTGGAACAATTACTTCATCGCCCTTGCTTATAGATGAAGACTCCAAAGCTAAATATATAGCACTTCTACCGCTATCTAATAAAAAACAACTCTTACTTCCAATTTTATTATTTAGCTTCTCTTTAAGTTTTTTGGTTTCTTTACCTGAATATAATTTAGACCAATTAAAAGGGTTTAAAATGTATTTTAAAGATTTTCTAACCTGGCTCGAAGTAATATTCGAACTAAAATCTGTAAAAACCATATGTTAATGCTGTTAATTTTCATCATCTCCTAAAATCTCTTCATACACTTTTGGCGGCAATCTGTTCTCGATTAAAATTACACTGTTCGTATCATATAAAGACCTAACATATTCTAATAAATCATCTATATCAAAAATAGTCTTTACTTTTGTTCTGTATTTTTCCAAGATTCCAGCCTTGAGTGCTTTTTCAGAGTCTTTGCTTATTATAACTAACTCATCAGCATAAAATGAGATTTCTTCTCCGATTCTTTTGTGTGCCTCAAAGCTTTCTTCACCTAGCTCTAACATACCTCTAGTAATCACAATATGTTTTTTATCTGAACTAAATGTCGAAAGTACATTTAAAGCTGCTTTAAACCCTTTTGGGTTTGAGTTGTAACTATCATCAATTATTCTAGCTCTGCCGTAATCTCTGATTGTCAACCTTCTTTCGGGCGTCTCAAGAGATAAACATTCATCTTTTATATCTTCGATTGAGACGTCAAGAAAATTTGCAGCTAAGGTCGCAGCAGCAATATTTTCTGCATTATGTCCGCCAATTACTGATGCTTTAAAATTAACTTCTTCGCCGCCAATGTTTGCTTTAAAGCTTAGCTGATTATGACTGCTTTCAATATCCTTGACAAGAAAATCCGGTTCATTTTCTTCATCAATGCCAAATGTTTTTACCTCTGCTGAAAGCTCACCTAAAAACTCCGTACAATATTTATTGTCAGCATTAGTAATCACCAAACCATTATCTGGTATCGAACGAAGTAGTTCGTATTTTGTTTTTTGTATTGCTTCTACACTACCAAATAAGGATAGATGTTCTTTGTCTATGGCAGTTAGAATTCCTATACGAGGGTTAACAATATCACAAATTTCTTTAATTTCTCCTCTTCTATAAGCTCCCATCTCTACTACATAAATATCCTTATCTTGAAAATCAGAACTTAAAATATGTTGAGAAACTCCTATCGGTGTGTTTATATTCTTAGGGGTTTTAATTACACTATATTTACAAGACAATATCTCAGAAAGGTAATTTTTTACTGTCGTTTTTCCATAACTTCCTGTAATACCTATTACCGTCAAATCATTGAATTTTTCCATCTTGCTCGTAGCTTTGCGTATATATATACTTTTAGCTATGTTTGTAGGTATATACAAAATGCCTACAACCGAAGAAACTGTTAAAAATCTAAATATTAAAATCCAGATAATAGAGTACCAACTCTGGGTGAACCAAATAACTGCTACTTCAAATGCTATAGCAGTGAGAATCAGCAAGATAATTTTCTTTGTAGGTGTTGGTCTAGCAAGCCCCTTATTAATAAGGTGATAACAGTTATATAAAAGTTCCCAACCTAAAAATACTACGAGAGCATATTTAAGAAAAATTAAATCAGGGTATGGAACTAAAAGTAAAAGTAACCCTATAATTGTTCTCCAAACTAGCGGGTAACTAAGTAAAAAATCTTTTCCACGGTTAGAGGTTATGAAGTCCCTAAAACGATCAAGCCTGTACTCCTTCAATTGCCAAATATAACTGAACTTAATATAATCAAATAAGGCACTAAACAGCCAAAGAATCAGAATAACTAACTCAATTATAGAAAAACTATACGTGGTCATATTAACTTAAAAATTTATTTATTTTATTTCTTAACTTCCGTTTGCTGTTCAAATGCAATCCATGGCCTCCATTTTTAATCATGCATAGATAAGAATTTTTAAGCTCAGGTAATATTTTCAAGCTATCTTCTGGATCGACAATATTGTCATTTTCACCCCAAATTATTAAAGTATCATTTTTTATTTTAGACAAGGTTTCTTTTTGGTCTTGTCTTACAATTTTTTTAAAAATTTTACGTTTGGTTTTGTTTTTAGTTGGATAATCAGTGTCTATAATCCTATAAAAAGCTCTTCTACACATAAGACCGAACTTTTCTAGCATCGGAAGTTTAAACAAAATTTTACCAAATTTAGATATAATAGAAAAAACAAACCTTTTAAACCTTCTTTCTGGTCTTATTATAGCTGGACCACTTAGTATTAAGTTATCAACTAAACCAGGATGACGACTACATAGTTTTGCGGCTACAGCACCACCGAATGAGTGACCTAAAAGATGAACAGTATCTTCATCTAACTCCTCTTGGATATTTTTCTTTACAAATTCAGCATATTCCTTAACTCCCCAAACCTCATCAGGACAAGACACATCACCAAAACATGGTAACTCCAAGACTTTAATATTTACCTTTTTTTCAAGAGGATTATTCTCAAGATAACTAAGGAAATCACCCCAAGTTTCTTTGTTCCCTCCCCAACCCGGTAATATTACTAAAGTTGGCATAGAACTAAATTTTGTTTTTATCCATATAACCTCTTAATGACGCAGGAATGTCTACTGATCCATCTTTATCTTGGTGATTTTCAAATATAGAAACCGGAACTCTGGATGATACTATTGCTGTTCCATTCAAAGTATGAGCATATTCATTTTCTCCTTTTTCATTCTTATATCTTATATTTGCTCTTCTTGCTTGGTAATCAAGACAATTTGAACAGCTGGTGATTTCTCCATACCCACCTTTATCATCATCCTCTCCTTTCATTGTCATCCAAGCCTCTAAATCGAATTTCCTATAAGCGGGGCCCCCCAAATCTCCGGTTGCAATTTCAATAACCCTAAAAGGTATTTCCAAATCATTATATATATCCTTTTCTAAATCCAGTAAATCCTGGTGTAATTCTTTACTGTTCTCGGGTTTACAAAAGACAAATAATTCTAACTTTTTAAACTGATGAACTCTATAAAGCCCCTTTGAGGATTTGCCATAAGAACCTGCCTCTTTTCTAAAACAGTGAGATATAGCAGCATATTTCTTTGGCCCATTTTTTAGATTAATAATTTCATCTTTATGGTAACCTAGAACCGTTATTTCTGCAGTTCCGATTAGACTTTTATCAACATCATTTAAATTATATACTTGTGATTCATTACCTCTAGGATTAAAGCCAGCAGCTTCAATAAGTTCATCTTTAGCCAAATCCGGTGTTTCTAATAAAGTGAAACCATGCTCTTTTACTTTATCCACACCATAATCAAACAAAGCATTGTTCAACTCAACCAGGTCATTTTTTAAAAAATAAAAACTTGAGCCGGTTGTCTTAGCACCCTTATCAAAATCGACCAAGTCTTTATTCTTCATTAATTCTAGATGTTCTTTAGGTTCAAACTCAAATTCTCTTGGTTCCTTGTTTTTCTCTAAAACATTAAAATTTTCTTCGGAGCCTACAGGCGACTTTCTTGAAGTTTTATTAGGTACTTGTTTCAAAAGACTGAAATAATCTTCTTTAACTTCAGTTAAAGAAGACTCTAACTCGTCAATGTCATTGCTCAATTGTCTTAACTCCTGAATTTCTTCTTCAGACGGCTTACCTCCTTTAGATTTTTTATTTCTCTCTTCCCTCATCTCTTGAATATCCTCAATTAGCGCCCTTCTAGTTTTGTCTAATTCAAGTAATTGATCAATATCCACCTCCATTCCTCTGTTTTTAATATTCTCTTTTACTTCATCTGGGTTTTCTCTTATATAATCTATATCTAACATGTTTTATAGTAATTGTTTAAGAAAGTTTTTATGTCCTCCAAGGCTTTTCCTCGATGGCTGATTTCATTTTTTTCTTGCTCTGAAAGCTCGGCATAGGTTCTTTCGGTCTCATTCACTTTAAAAATCGGATCATAACCAAGTTGGTCTGTTTCTATTTTCTCTGGATTATTGATAATCTCTCCCTTTGTTGTGCCAACTGAAGAAAAACTTATGTTTTTCTCTGGATCATGAAAAAATACCGCGCTCTTGAATCTAGCTGAACGATCATTGTTATTTTTCTCATTCAGCATATTTAGAACTACCTCAATTTTCTTCTCAGCTGACTCAGCTACTTTTGCGCTCTTTACACCCGGCCAACCATTAAGAGCGTCTATAAATAGCCCGCCGTCATCAGAAATCGTTCTTAAATTTGTTTTTTCACTATAATGTCTTGCTTTCAAAAAGGCATTTTCCTCTATTGTCTGATGAGGTTCTTCTGGAGGGGGTATTTTTTTACTGATATCATCTAATGTGACAATATTAATATCCAAGTCCTCGAAATATTCATTAATTTCTCTAGCTTTACCCGAATTACTTGTACCTAGTAACAATTTCATTATAATTTTTTCTTTATTTTAGAAGATTTTATCTTCTCTTTTTTATATGGTTTTAAACGTTCAATATTGCAGTCGAGACCAAACTCTTGCAATTTATCTCTAAGTTTATCTACAAAATGACTTTGATCATAACCTAGTGCAATAGTATCCGGCTTATAATCTTTAATAACCTTATAAACATCTGACTTATTACCCAATACTGCTTTATCTACGACTTCAATATTTGAAATGATCTCCCTTCTTTCATCTTCATTGTGAACAGGGCCTTTTTCTTTCAGTTCTCTAACATTGACATCTCTAGCTATTACTACTATCAGCTTGTCACCTAGTTGTTTAGCTTGCTTTAAAGTCTTTAAGTGTCCTATATGGAATATATCAAACGTACCAAAGGCCATTACTGATTTCATACTAATCTGCTAAATCAAATTTACCCGTCACATCCTCAACTTCTTTTTTAGGTCCATGAACCAGTATTCCATAATATTTAATCTCATCTTCTTTCTTTTTTTCTTGCCTTTCTTTAATTTTTTTATTGTTTGAGGTTTCCTTCATTTCTTCAGTAAAGCAAGTAACATCCAGCCCACTATCTTCGGCAGACTGTTTTAAGTTGTGAAGAGATTCTTGTGATTCAGTTTCTTTCACAACTATTGCATCCTTTGTGTTCATTGGTATATTTTTTTTATCTTTTGTTATTGAGTCTTCTACTGAGATCATTTTTTCTCCTTTTCTTGCCGCTAAGGAAGCACTTAAATGAGCAGTTGTGTTTAGTTTTAACCAGTTTGGAATATTTTCATTGTCCAATATAACAGCATGACTAACTTTTATCTGTCCCTCATTTCCGTCTTTTTTCCTAGTTAATGGGAACATTACACACTCTCTAATAGGCTTGTCCTCAAAAAAAGAAAATACTCGAACCGACATACCAAAACCGGTAGTAGGAGGCATACCATGCTCTAATGCTTCTACAAAATCTTTGTCATGCATTTGTGCTTCACTATCCCCTTGTTCTCTTAACTTTGCTTGTCTTTCAAATCTTTCCTTTTGGTCAATCGGATCGTTTAACTCACTATAACCGTTTGCAATTTCACTACCAGCAATTAATACTTGATACCTTTCGGTGAGATCAGGGTTATCCTCTTTTCTTTTGGCAAGAGGCGAAACTTCTACAGGATGATTAACTAAAAAACAAGGCCCCTTAATATCTTTTCGGCAATGTTTCCAAATATTGTCCATCAGTCTACCTTTCCCGTCAAACTCTTCATATTCTCTACCTAGTTCATCAAGCTTGTCTTTCAGTTCATCCTTTGAGGCCTCTAAAACATTTATTCCTACCATATCCTTTATAGTATCAACAAAATCAATCTTATCCCAATCTTGGTCAATTTCTATATCTTTAAAACCATTAATATCAAAATTTGTTTTACTCCAGACATCTTGTACAAGATTTTTAAACAAACTTTCAACTAGATCCATTGAGTCTTCATAATCTGCATAAGCCCAGTAAAACTCCATTTGAGTATAGTCCTGTAGGTGTTCTCTACTCATCCCTTCGTTTCTAAACTGTCGTCCAAGCTCAAATGTTTTTTCAAAACCGCCTACCATAAGTCTCTTTTGCCATAACTCCCCCATTGAAATCCGCAAATATACATCCATATCCAAGGCATTATGATAGGTTTTAAAAGCTTCTGCATCAGCTCCGCCAGGAGTCTTTTCTAATACAGGTGTTTGGACCTCGAGAAAATCTCTGCCCATCATAAACTTTCTTATTTTTTTCCAAAATTTAGCTTTTCTTTCAAATAAGGCCTTTTGTTTCGGATTATCTATAAAATCAAGATATCTTTTTCTTAATTTAGTTTCTTTATCCTGTAAGCCATGATATTTTTCTGGAAGAGGTCTTAGAGATTTAGCTAAGAAGCTCCAATCTTCAACTAGGATTGACTCCTCATCTTTTTCGGTTTTAAACCTTTTACCTTCGATTTCTAAAATATCACCTAAATCTGCTTTTTCAGAAAAAAGATCCATTAATTCTTCCTCTGCTTCTTCATGTTTAAATACAATTTGTAAAGTACCACTCCTGTCTTTAATATCACCAAAAATTATCTTACCAAAGTCTCTTTTAGCCATTAATCTGCCCGCTATAACTACTTCAGTATCGTGATTTTCAGCTAAAGCTTCTTCTACAGTGTGGGTTCTTTCAGATTGAGATGGATAAGGGTTTATACCTTTATCTCTTAGATCCTCAAGCCTACTCATTCGAACAGACCTCTCGTCATTTATGTCAATGTTGCTCTCTTTGGTCATGTTATTTTATTTCTATAATTTTATAAGTCTGAACGCCACCGGGGGTTTCGATATCCACTTCTTCACCCTCTTCAGCACCAACAAAACCTGAACCAAGTGGAGATTGTTTAGAGATTTTACCATTAAGTGGATCCGCTTCTCGGCTGCCTACTAATTCATATTCCTTTTGGCCATTGTCTGTCTTCACAATAAAAGTAGTACCTAATTGAATCTCGTCTGCCCCCTCTTTTTCTTCAATAATCTCCGCATTATCGATTATCTCTTTTAGTTCATCAATTCTACTCATTGTTGCTCTCATTTCTTGCTTAGCTGCTTTATATGAAGCATTCTCTGACAAATCACCAAGTTGCTTTGCTTCATGAATCTTATCAGCAACCTCAGGTTTTTTTTCTTCTAACAGATATTCTCGCTCTTCTTTAAGTTCATTCAATTTTTCTTCTTTTAAGTAATATTTATCCTCTTGATCGGACATATAATATAGCTTATTAACTAAACTAATGCTAAGTTATTATAACAAACAAATGGTACTAGTCAATAATGTTTTTTCTTGGTACTTCTTTACTTTTATAATTTCCCCACCATTTATAAAAATCGTGTGCTATTGGAATAGCTGTATCGTCACCGCTACCCCCTTGTTCAACTAAAATTGTTAAAACTATCTCTGGATCTTCATAAGGAGCAAAAGAAGTAAACCACGCATGAGATTTTTTTGAATTACTCCACTGCGCAGTTCCTGTTTTGCCACCTAAATTAAATGACAAAGAATCTAACCTTTGACAGGACCCATAAACCACACACTCGAGCATCCCTTGTCTCACAATTCTCAAATTATTTTTTTTAATTATATTACTCTTAATTTTAGTTTTATTTTGGACTACAATCTCATCAGTAACAGGATCTATTATTTTCTTTACTATGAAAGGTTTATATAAAGTACCAAAATTTGCTATTGCCGCTGTTGCATTAGCAATTTGAATTGGGGTTACTAATAAGTCACCCTGCCCTATAGATAGATTGTAAGTATCGCCTATAAACCACTTTTTTTCTTTATTTTTGCGCTTCCATTTTTTTGTAGGTAAAAAACCGGTGCTTTCATTCGGCAGATCAATTCCAGTTTTCTGAGAAAAACCAAACTTTTGCAAATATTTTCTAATACCTGACAAACCCAATCCTTCAAAATCTTCATAACCACCGCCTATGTAATAATAAAAAGTGTTTACAGACCACGCTATTGCTTTAGTTATATTTGTATAACCATGACCACCCTCTTTCCAGTCGGGAAAAAAATGATTTCCAACTTCAATACCTCCTGTACTCTCAATCACAGTACCTTTTTCGATAATATCCTCCTGTAGTGCACCGGCTCCTATCATTGGTTTTATAGTTGATCCAGGTGGATACTCTCCAGAAATTGACCTATTAAATAATGGATTGTTTGGGTTTTCTTTATATTTTTTTAATTTTTTCTCGTTTATATCACCTGTAAAAACATTATTATCATAAGCAGGAAAACTAACTAATGATAATACCTCCCCATTATTTGGATCCAAAACAATTGCTGATGCTTTTTGGTAATCCTTTTCTTCTTTATATTTTTTAAGCAACTGCTCTAATTTAGCTTGAATTTTCGTATCTATAGAAAGCTTTAAGTGGTCTCCTGGACGCGGAGATTTTTTTGAAATTACTTTTTGTCTTTTCCCCATAGAATTAACCTCAACTACTTTTCTGCCATAACTGCCTCTAAGGGTATTTTCATACTCTTGTTCTAGCCCAGTTTTGCCGATATAGTCAGAAGGTAAATATTTTTCAGATAGTTTTTTTATCTCATCCGGATTAATTTTCCCTAAGTAACCTAAAATATGCGACAAAGATTTAACCTTTTTATTACCAGACTTTAAGTGGTACAATCTTTTGCTACCTCTTTGTATGTGTATACCAGGCAAGTTGGAAGCAGATATCTGAATTGATAAAGCGGTTTCATAATCAATATTTTCTTTTATAACTATTGATTCGAAATTATAACCTCGGTACTCATCGATAATTTCTTTTAATTTTTCATCAGATTGGTTAGTTAAATCTGATAATTTTTTTATTACTCTATTTCTTTCTTTTTTTGTGTGAGGCAAGTCTTGAGGTGTTATTGCTAATGAGAATCTAGGAATATTTTCAGTTAATTTATTTCCAAATCTATCGTAAATCAAACCTCTTTTAGAAGGTATAGGAATAACTCTTTGTCTATTATTTTCTGCTAAAGTATAGTAATGATCATTATTAATTATCTGAATATAGAAAAGTTTTGAAAATATGACTAAAAAAACTAAACAAGCTAATATGAAAAAATAAAATGCTTTACTGGAGTTAAAGCTTGAACCGAGAAAATTATTTGTAGCTGTTTGTTTTACCTGATCCGACTGCTCTTCATTAAAAATTAACTCATCTTCTTTATCTCTACTTTCCTTATCTACATTAAATAGTTCATTATCATTAATTTTGAAAGGATTATCATTATTTGACATTTTATGAGCTATGATATTTTTCTAAACCACCTGTTTTGAGTTTTTGTGTCTCCCAAATCCCCTAGAAATATCTGCAAAAACAAGAACATAATAGTGCACAATATTGTAGAAATTAATATCTCTAACAAGAAATTTTTTATCAAAGCAGAGATTAAAATAATATCTGAACCAATAGTTTCCAGGATAAAAATTAAAAGTACAAAGATGAAACGATAAATAATCAAAGATGAAAAGATAAGTGCACCCGCAGTAAAATAAGTCTTATTAGTAAAAACATAGTTATAAACCCACAACATGCAAACTGCAGCAGCTGTAACTGAAAATAATACTATGCCAAAGGGGGTTGTTGAATATAGCTCTATCAAATAGGAAGTAATCAATGCTACCCAAACAACAACAGACGGCTCCCAAAATAATAAAATAAAAACGAAACCAATAAACACGGTATTAATACTTGAAACCGGATGAGGCAACAACATAGAAATAGACAAATGAACTACATTAATCGCAAAAGAAGCTAAAAATATTTTAACAAAATCTATAAAATAAGATCTCATTAGTTTACTTGAGTAATTACTGACACATATGTTAACTCATCTAAATCAATTATAGGTTTAATTGAAGCAGTTCTGAATGGCTGATATGGTTCTTTTTTAACTGACTCAACTTCCCCTATCACAAGGCCTCTTGGTATATGCTTTGAAAGACCAGAAGTTATTACTTTTTCTCCAATCTGAATCTTTTCATTTTGAGGGATGTAGTTTAAATTCATATTTATACCATAACCCCCCTCTAATAGACCTATACTTCTCTCCTTTCCAACTAATGTAGCTGCAACTTTACTTTGATTGTCGTATAATAAACGAACTATTGAAGTTTTTTGTTTAACTTCTGCAATTTTACCTATTAAAATACCATCTAAAATAATAACGGGATCACCTTGCTCAATTCCACTATTTTGACCTTTGTCCAAAATTAATGTCTGAGCTGTTTGTTGAATACTACGACCAATAACATCTACACCTACATTCTCATAATTATTATTTTCAAAGAAATTTAAACTTTTTTTTAGGTTTTTATTTTCTCTTAAGGTTTGTTTTAACTTAACTTTATTGACTTGTTGTTTTGCCAGTTTTTCTTTTAGTCTTTTATTTTCTTGTTTTAATTTTTCAATATCTGAGCTAAATTGATTATAATCGTTTAGTTCATTTTTCAATGAATAAACCCCTTTTGAGATCGGATTTATTACAATTCTTGCACTTGATTCTAAAAACTTTGTAAAACCAAAATAATGAAATAAAATCAAAAAAAATACTAAGAAAAAAATTATTATAAAGTTCTTTTTAGGCTTGTACATAAAATTTATTCAGGTCTCTCTTCGGAGATTGGAATAGACACCTCTTCTAATAAATCACCCTCCTCAAGGAGTGTGCCTGTTCCTCTAGCTACAGAGGTTAAAGGGTCATCAGCCAGCCTAACTGGTACATCAACTGAATCTGAAATAACATCAGATAAACCTCTTAATAAGGCACCGCCACCTGTCAAAAGTATCCCTCTTTCATGTATATCAGCCGTTAATTCAGGAGGGGTCATCTCTAAAGTCATCTTAACATGATCAATAATGTCATTAAGGGAGTCCTTTGTTGCTTCCCTAATATGACTGTCATTTATCATTATCTCTTTCGGTAGGCCGGTTATCACATCTCGACCTCTCATTGGATATTCAAGATCCTCAGACAACTCTTTAGCAGAGCCGACTTTTAATTTTATTTGTTCGGCATAACTTTCACCGATATGAAGATTAAAGACATCTCTTGCATATTGTGTAATATTATTGTTCAACTCATCCCCCCCAGTAGTGGTCGATTTCCAAGTTACTACTCCATCTAGAGATATAACTGCTGCTTCTGTATTGCCTCCACCGATATCAACTATCATACTGCCTATTGGTTTATTTATAGGCATCCTAGCTCCTATTGCCGCAGCCATTGATTCTTGAACAATATCGATACTTTTTGCACCTGCAGTTTTCGCAGCATCCTCAACTGCTTTTATCTCAACTTCAGTGGCACTTAAAGGAACGCAAGTAACAACTTTAGGTCTAGTAGTAAAGCCCCCTTTATCTTCAGTAACTTTATTTATGAAGTATTGTAACATCTTCTCAGCTACTTCATAATCAGAAATAATTCCTCTATCTAACGGATAAGTAACCTCAATATGAGGAGGGGTCTTACCTACCATATCTTTAGCTTCATCACCCACAGCCAAAACTTGATCAGTTTTTTTATTGATAGCAACAACAGTCGGTTCATTTATCACAATACCATCTTCTTTGGTGTAAACCAATGTATTTGCAGTCCCTAAGTCTATACCAATATTGTGGCTAAATTTAGATAGAAACTTATTGAACATATTTTTTATTCAAAGTGGAAGTTATTTCTTGTAAGGGTATATAATCCGTTTCACCAGATTTTCTGTTTACAATCTCAGCTTTTCCTTCTTGTAAGTTTGAATCACTAAGAATTACTCTTGTGTTAATCCCCATTAAATCACTATCTGCGAACTTTTCACCTGCGTGAGCATCTTTTCTGTCGTCATATAATACACTCATGCCTGCATTTTTTAACTCTTGGTAGATAGATTCGATTTGATCCACTTCTTCTTTATCGTGAGACAAAGAGATCAAATGAATGTCATATGGAGAAATATTTTCTGGCCAAACCAGCCCATCTTCATCTGAAAATTTTTCAGCAATTACACCCATCACCCTCGTTACACCGATACCATAAGAGGCTAGATATATTGGTTTTTCTTGATTATCTTTATCAACAAAATGGACATCCATTTTTTCAGATTTTTCTGTACCGAATTTAAAAATATTTCCCACTTCAGCACTAGTAACTGGATTTAGTTCTTCTTTTTTTACACTAAGCTCTTCAGTAGCTTCGTCTAATACTTCTTCATTTACAGCTACTGATTTGTCTTTATTAATATAAAGAGTATCCTCTCCTGCTTCACAAATTGTTTGAAATTCGTGACTAAACTTAGTAAAAGCTCCTCCTCCTGCAAAAGTAATAAAAGTATCCTCTCCTAAACCAAGTCTTTCATATACTGACTCGTAGGCGGATATAGCCTGCTCATAATATTGGTTCATATCTTCCTCATCTGTATGTAAAGAATACATATCCTTCATTACGAACTCCCGTCCTCTCATGATACCACTTTTTGCACGCAACTCATTTCTTAATTTTGTTTGAAACTGAAATACACTTGCTGGCAGATCCTTATAACTATTAATATGATTTTGCATCATCTGCATTATTGGCTCTTCGTGAGACCAAGCTAATCCAAGTTTAGTTTCATCCTGTAGAGCTGTTTTAAACCAAACATCCACCTTTTCATCGCTCCACCTGTTAGTTGTTTTCCATACTTCAGGATCTTGTAAATTAGTCATTATCAACTCTTGACTATCAACTGCCTTCATCTCTCCACGTATGATTTCTTTAATATTCTCTAACACTTTTAATCCTAAAGGAAGAAAAGAGTATACTCCTGCCATCTCTTTATGTATGTAACCAGCTTGTATTAGTAATTGAGCGTTTTTTGAAACCTCATCAGAAGGTGGTTCTTTTCTGGTTTTTGTAAATAAATTTGATTGTTTCATTATATCTAATTACTAAGTTTTTTGAGTAGATACATAAAAAGAGCCAATTAACACTAAAAATAAAATAAATAAAGACAAGTTCCATATCGTTAAAAGTTGTTTACCTTGCAAATACAACAAAGCAATTACTAACACTGATAAAACACAGGCGTCCCTAAAGCTTTTTTCTACAATCTTGAAAATTGGTCTAATGTCAGTCAGCTTATAGTAAGCACCTAAAGTAATTAAAGACAACGTTCCAAATAATGAAAAGAATAAACTAGAATAGAAGGACATAAACCCAACTATACCACTTTGAAATGGGTTAATATTAAAAATTACAAAAAACCAAGCAGACCAACACAGAATCGTCGCTAATGTCATTATAGTTAGATAATGTTTGAGTTTCATTTTTTTATGTTAAATATCTGATGCTATCTACTTTTTCTTTCCCTAACCTCTGATTTATATCCTCTACTATTTCTTTTTTATTTAATTTTATTTCTTGAGCCATAGTACTGCTGGTGCATGAAATAGTTAGAGTTCCATTTTTTAGGTATTTTGGATGTGCATGCTTCGCTTGCTCTTCGCCATACTTTTCAACTATAACTTCCTTAGCTATTTCAACTACTTTAGAAGCATCTACCTGCTTCTGCAGGGTAGAATCTTCTGATATTGTTTCATCTAATGCATCCCCAAGGGGTGTGATTGAAGACATATCTATAATTTAGCAAAAAAAAGTTGGCATGTCTAGTTGAATAACTGAGATCGTTGAGAAGCTATTCTAAAGCTGGGTTCGGACTATTTCTGAGCTTCATTGGTCAGACAAACTGAAGGCTTCAGCTTAGAATTAGTCCTGCACCCTTTTTATTATGTAAGTTTTTCAACGATCTGATAACTATCCGATAGCCAGCTGTTAGCCGTGGTCTATAAATTAGTTTTTATTATTCTTCTTCAAAACCTTCTTTAACTTTTTCTATTTTGTTTTCAGCTTCATTTAATTTATTTTTTAATTTTTCAGCTAGCTCCATACCTTCTTCGAACTTTTCAATACCCTCTTCTAAGTCAAATTCATCATTCTCAAAAGATTCTGTAATCTTCTCTAACTTAGAAAAATCTTCACTAAAATTAACTTCTTCATCTTGGTCTGACATATTTTTTAATTAATAATTTCTTTAATTGAACTTTTAAACTTGCCTTTTGAGAGTTTCACGGTTACATTATCATCAACTTTGAGCTGGTTTGAATTTTTTATAATATTTCCATTCTTGTCTTTAGCTATACTATAACCTCTTTTTAATACTGATTTTGGTGAGTAGCTTTCCAATAAATCAACCTTACTTTGAACTTCTGCTTTATTTTTCTCAATAATTCTCTCTATCCCTTTGACAATGTTACTCTTACTATCCTTTATTAATTTTAAGTCTTTTTTGATATTAGTCAAATAATTTTCAATACAGTGTTGTAGTTTTAAAACTGTAGTTTCATAATTTTGTTTCTTGCTTCTAATAAAATTAGAGCTAGCTTTATTAAAATCAGAAATAATCTCTTTCTTATTTTTTAATTTTCTTTCAAGTTTTCTTTTGATGATTTGCAAATTGCTTTTGATTTGATGTAAGACCTTTTCTCTTTCTTCAACTATCAGCTCAGCGGCATTAGAGGGAGTTGATGCTCTAAGATCTGCAGTATATCCAGCTAATGTTTCATCATCTTGGTGACCTACACCGCAAACTACTGGAAATTCTGAAGAGAATACTGATTTTGCAACTTTTTCTGAATTAAAAGCTTTTAAGTCCTCCAAGCTTCCGCCTCCTCTAGTAAGGACTATTAAATCTAAATCCTCAAATTCATTATTAAAATATTCGAACGCTTGCTCAATCTCAGCTACTGCACTTTCCCCCTGAACATGAACTGGGTAATGAATTATGTTAATTCCACCCATTCTCTGCCTTAGCACTTTTTTAAAGTCAGTATAGGCTTTAGCTTCAGGTGAAGTAATTAAACCTATCTTTTGTGGAAATCTAGGTATCTCTCTTTTTCTATCATCGGAGAAAAAACCTTCCTCTTCAAGCTTCTTTTTTAATTTTTCAAAAGCTTTTTGTAAAGTTCCTTCTCCGACTAAATTTATTTCTTTCGTAAACATACTAAAATGCCCTTTCTGCCTCACTTTCACCTGCCCTCTAACTTCAACCCGCATTCCATCCTCAAGTACATCTTCAATATTCTGACTCTTAAACAATGAGTAACTGGTAAAACACGGAAGTATCTGCTCATCTTCTTCGTCTTTGAGATCAAAACTAACCCACTTATTTCTATTTATACTAAAATCAGTCACTTCCCCTTTTACCTTAACCTTTTCAAATGTCCTCAGTGCATCATTAATATATTCTATAAACTGAGATACAGATACTACTTTATTCATTGGTTGAAACTAATTAACTATAAATATATCTTTGTTAAAATCATAATCAACTCCTACTTGCTCAGCCTCTCCGGAAAGCACCTTCTCTAGTGGTTGACAATGGTAGCATCCATTTTCTCCATTAGGACACTCAAAACGTTTCTCTTCTCTTGCATTTTTTATCTTTTTACCGATAGACAATATTTGTTTTTTTGAGTCTATATAATCTGGAATTTGTTGAGATTCAGGTTGCTTATCTTCTTGTAAAAACCAATAGCTCAATTTACTTACATCCCATTTTTGACATTCGCGGGCTAAAAGATAATAAATCGGAAGCTGCAAAGAGTCATCATTACTTTTATCTTTTTTTCCGGTTTTAAAATCTATTATATGCACGCTTTTGTCATTCTCATTAAACTCAAACCAATCAATCATTCCACATAAAATTATTTCCTCTTCTTCGCTCAGCCAAAATTTTAATAACTCAGTATTCCTTTTAGTTGCTAAGTTGTTTAATGGACCCGGATTTGATTGAATTGTCTCAATCATCTCCTCTGCTCTTTTCTTAAATCTTTGCTCTTGCTCTTTGTTCTTAAACCCCCCTTGGTCTCCACTAATTTTTTCCCACTCTTGATTCAGTTTTTCATTGAGTGATCTATCAAACCTCTCCTCTACTGAATAATTTGAAAGTGATTCTAAAACATTATGTACAGCTTGACCTAAAGCTAGATGAGGATTCATTAAAGTTATTTTTCTACCAGTCTCAGGGTTTTTATAGATATTCTTTAAATAATAAGCTCTTGGACAGTTCTTAAAATCTTTTATCGAAGAGTGTGAAATCCAGGTAGCCTCATATTTATCAGGCATAAATTTGGATTAAAATTCAATTACATAAAAAGTATAACAATAAACCAAAGAAGCTAAAAATATTTTACAAAGAATATCGTTTTACTATAAAATAAAAAGGTAATTAATTGATCAAAAACAATGTCAAAAAAATATGAAAAGTACGCTGATGTGCTTGTAAACTATTCTGCCCAGATTCAATCTGGCGATAATGTCTATTTAACTTGTAAATCACTAGAAGCTTTACCGCTTTATAAAGAGGTTAGAAAAGAAATTATAAAACAAAGGGGATTGCCGCATGAGCATCTATTACACGACTCACAAATAGGTGCTGAAGGTATGGATTATACTTGGATGAAATATGCCTCAAAAGAACAGCTAAAAAGCATGTCTGAAGCTAAAATGAAAGAGGTGGAAAATATGGATGCATATATAAGAATTGGTGGACCCAGTAATAAAAATGAGCTCTCAGATATAAATTCAGAAAAACCCACAATTAGGCAAAAGGCTACTGAGGACATCCTGACAGAAAGGTTAAAAAAAGATTGGGTTGTCACAGCTTTCCCTACCGACTCATTAGCCCAAGATGCCGGCATGTCTACTAAAGAATTTGAAAATTTTGTCATAGATTCAGTAACTGAACTTGACTACGATAAGTTAAAAGAAAAGAATAAGAAATTACTTGAAGTCTTTGATAACACTAAAGAGGTTAATATAAAAGGAGAAAACACAGATCTCACAATGAGTCTAGAGGACAGAGACGGCGTGCCGGATAATGGAAAAAATAATATTCCTTGCGGTGAAGTATTTTATGCACCAAGAAAAGAGTCTTTAGAGGGACAAATTGAGTTTAGCTATCCTGCTGTAGAAAGCGGTAATGAGGTGAAAGGCGTAAAGTTACAATTTAAAAAAGGTGAAGTAGTGGATTTTTCAGCGGAAGAAAACGAAGAATTTTTAGAAAAAATGCTTAACACGGACCAAGGAGCAAAAAGAGTCGGTGAGCTGGGTATTGGAACAAATAGAATGATTGATGAGTACATAAAAAGCACACTATTTGATGAAAAAATAGGTGGAACAATTCACCTGGCTTTAGGTAGAGCCTATGAAGTTTGTGTGGAGAACGGAGAAAAGAGAAATAAATCCGGAATACATTGGGACATAGTAAAAGACCTCCGACCTAGAGCCGGAGGAGGAAAAATTATAGCCGATGGTGAAACTGTACAGAAAAATGGTGAGTGGAAAGTGTTATAGTCTAAATTCTCCTGAGTGATCTTTGATGTTTTCGGTCGCAATCCTCAATCTTTTCATTTATCTTAGTCCTTACATTTTCTAGAGGCTGATAATCATTCCAGTCCAATTTCATTGTATTAGTATAAAAAGACATTTCATCCATAAACTCTTCATAGCCGTCCCGTAATCTCTGTAGATACCCCAAATCCACGCCATTTGATTTTTCAGAGTCTCTACCTCGTTTTTTGACTCTTTCTAAAGCTATTTCCGGCTTCACATCGAGATAAACGATTAAATCAGGATAGACCAAAAAACGTCTCATTATATCGAAATGGTCTCTGTAAGTTTCATACTCTCTGTCCGGGATTATGCCGTCTTCATTTAGCAGCCGAGCAAAGATAGTATCTTCATAGATAGTTCTGTCTTGCACTACTTTGTTATTTTTACTATTCCAAACGATCTGTTGGTGCTGGTGAAATCTTTTACTTAATAAATGCATCTGCATAATAGTAGCCCACCTTTCCGGCTTCTCATAAAAGTCGTCTAAGTAGTCATTTTCTTGGACTGGCTCGTGATATGATTCAAAGTCGTACTCATTAGCTAAACCCTCAGTTAAGGTGCTTTTTCCAGCGCCTATAATTCCTGCAATTCCTACAAACATATATTATTTAGATGTAAATTTAATATTAAATGGTGAGCCTGCCATAACAGAACCTTCTTTTACTTTTGCATATAGCTCAGTCTCTTGTTTACTCAGTTTCAGCAATAACGACTCTCCTGGTTTAAGTACAGTATTTGCAATATCCTGATCACTACCACTTTCAACTTGTTCTTGTAATTGATATGTTATTTTTGAGCTTTTATTTACCATCTTTACTATACCTCCACTAGAAGGGTCATTTGAAGTTTCAACCATGATGTTAATACCAAGACCCATCTCACCCTTTGGGTGTATTTGCGCCTTTTCATCCAGCACAATTGTTTCTAATGCATCGCCACTTGATATTACTTCGATTGTATTATTGCTTTGGGTAACTTGACCATTATTCTCGTTCTCTGTAGTACTTTTACCTTTATTATTTACACTTTCACAGCCAGCACCTAAAAATACTACCCCAAAGATAATTATAAATGCCGAGGATATAAATCTTATTTTGTTCATTTTGTTATAACTTTATAACTAAATTTAATTACTCACATTGATGCTACCACCTCTTTTAATTTCAGAGCTATCAAAATTCCACCTAGCTTTTGATGGACTAACGCTATCCGGAAAACGTGTATCAGTGGTCAAAGATTCGAATTCATAAACTATTGAGGTTGCTTCTCCTTCCATCGACCCTATTTTAGGCCGAACCCAAAAAGTAGCAGACTCTCCTGGCTTAAGTCCTTTAAACATTATTGGATCAAGTGGCATTTTATCTTTATTGGCCCGCTCAACAGCCAAAGGTATCGTCAAAGGCCTAGCCATTGAACTTAGATCCTTACCTGAGGTGTTTTCCATTCTTACTTTTGCCAGAAAAAATTTATGGCCTTCTCTTCTTAAGTCAGAACTCTCAAAAGTTCTACTTCCTGAAGTATACTTATTGGGGATCCTAACCTCCTCTATGGTAACATTTACAATAGAAGATTCGGCGGTTTCCCCCAAGCTTAAAGATACCACTTCACCTTCCTGGTTTTGTTGCTTTGTTTTTTTCTGTGTTTTTTTGATTTCTTTGTTTTGGTTAGAGGTGGTGTTGCTAGTTGGACTAGCTCCACAGCCGGCTCCGATAAGCGATAGCCCCAACAAAAGTGTAATTATTGTCGCGCTTTTGTTAAATAATGTCATAAATTCTTGATTAGCTTATTTATATTACTAATTTATCTTAATTTGATATTTCCACCATAAGTCTTCCACCTATGCCTTTGCCTGTCCCATAGAGGTTAAATGGGTTTTCATAGGTTTTGACAAGAATTGACTCTCCGGACTCTAGAGTAGTCTTAAAGCCATCGTTGTCATACTGATCATCTTGAATTGTCAAGGTCTTCGGCTGACCGTTAATTATTTTTAGTATATTTCCCTCAGAAGAGGGATTTCCTTTAATTTTTTGGCCTACACGAGTCTTAGGCTCAAAATCTTCTCCATTTTCTGAAATAGAGAATCTCAAAACTCCAGGGGTATCACCAGAAACTAGTTTGATCACACCTACTGGATCGCCGGACTGTACTATTTTGCTAGTAGTTTTTCTCTTTACATTATCAGCCTTCTTGTCTTTAGAATTCTTCTCAGACTTCTGCGCAGTTGCTTTTTGATTATTCTTTTGTGTTTTTTTCGATACATCTTTACTACAACCTGCCCCAACTAATATCAAACTGAAGATTAAAACTGATGTAGTTAAAATTTTATATCTTCGCATATTATTTAATTATTTTAGATTAATTATAAGCTACTTTCTGTTTTTAAATTTGAAACCTCCCAAACACCCTTCTCCAAGGCTGGTGGATAACTGTTTACATCTACATCATCATATTCCCCGTCTCCGTTGAAATCATAGTTGCTCATAAAAAATGAGTATTTCAAACTAAAGTCTTCTAACTCTTCCGGGATACGCATCTCAGTCCACCCTGAGGCTGATTTTCCTGGCTGTAATTCTTCCCTTACTCCGAAATCAGAGCTGTATAAGCTCATGGGTGGTATAGATACTGACGGAGGATTACCTTCTATGCCCTTTTTGTAAAAATTATTTATTCCCCAACCAGAATTATCATATTTTATCTTACTTTCTGATACATTCTCATATTTTACCTTCAATAATAAGAAATCTAATCCTTTCTGACCTCCTGAAACCTTATCTACCCTTCTTATCTCTTGAAGAGTCACAGCTAAATGTCCATTAGATATGGTACTACCTACTTTAACAGACTGAGTTCGCTGATCAGGTGCAGCTCTTTCTACAGCTTTTGCATCACTACCACTGTCCGCACTAGTATTTGAATTGTCAGCAGGTGAGCTACTACAGCCCGCACCAATTAGTATTAAAGCTAAAGATAAGGCTGTTATATATAACTTCTTATTAGACCAATACATTTGATTTTAGTTAATGTTTAATCTAAATTTAACCTCTTTCTTTCGTTAATCTCTGAATCACCAAACTTCCACTTAATTTTTTTCTTTCCATAATATTCCCAATCATAATATCTCTAGATTATTAATTTATTCTTGCAGTTTTGTAAAGTCAAATTC
>JBDGRL010000092.1:0-4328 GCA_042218065.1 Candidatus Magasanikiibacteriota bacterium
AAAACCTCTTTAACATTATCATAGCTCAACCTTTCTTTCGCATCATCTATCTTCAGCCACTCTATCTCATCCACTTCCTGGTTTGGAACCGCCCCTTCATCAAACTCTTTTGGGTGGGCTAGAAAATAGTGTACATCACAAGTATATGTAGTGTCTTCATATTGGTACTGATAGACCCCGTTATCTATTTTTTCTTCAATCTCGACTGTATATCCGGTCTCTTCTTTTGTTTCTCTGGCTGCGGCTTCGGGTAGGGTTTCACCCTGTTCTACATGACCCTTGGGGAAGGTCCAGTCGTCGTGGTCCTCTCTGTAAATCAGCAACACCTCTTTGTTTTTATTTTCTTTGATTACTACACAGCCGGCCTTTGTTACCAGTTCAGTTTTCATAACTGCTAGTTTTCTTCTTTTATCTCCACTCCTTCATTATTTGAGCTTACCTCTTGACCTTCACCGGTTTTTTGTTGCCAATATTCCAGTTTCTTTTCGATCTCTTCGGGTTTTGGGTCATTTACTACTATAGACCAGCTTTCTTTTAAATTATCAGCCTCATCCTGAATTTCCTCTTCCCATTTTGGACTTTTATCTGCTAATTTCTGCAGCTGTTTTATTTTTTCGTGCATCTGTTCTTGTTTTTGTTTCCATTTCTCTACCAGCTCATCATATTCATCACTGCTTTCTTCTATTTTCTGTACTATTCTTTGCTCTCTTTCGTCTCGGGCTTGAATCAGATTATGCTCTATTTGATGGTTTTCGTCCGCGTTAAATTGCTGTTCAAACTCCGGGTTTTTGATCAGAACATGCAATGAAAGCTCTTTGTCTTCTTGTTTTAGTTCCATCCATTTTTCTCTATCAGTTTCTGCTTGTTTTTTATCTTGCTCTGATAGGGCTTGTTTTATTTTTTCATTGAGCCTATCGTCCATCTGCTCGAGTGCTATCTGGGTGACTGTCTGTATATCCATATTTTGTTTCATCTCATTGTATGCTTTTCGGTAAGGGAACTCTTGGAAGCCGATCTCATGCATTACTTCTCTTATCTCTTCTTCTGTGGGGTTGGATTGCTTGAGTTCTTTTAGTTTTTCTTTAGCTTTTTGTTTAATATCTTTTGGTATCGTCGGCACCAGGTTTTTTATCTCTACCTCTAGCTCTCCCAGGAGGTGGTTGTGCTGTTCCATCTTATTAGTTAGTAAGTTATAGTACTATCTTAAAAGATTTAGTGTAATTGTTCAATGATTTTATTAACACTTTAGAAAATATATAGTGGTTGGTATAATCTTAAGTGAAGTAATAATATAGATATGAACTATCAATTTAAATTCTTCGCGCTTGCGTTGGTTTTATTAGCTGCTATATTTATTTTTGCATTCGTCTCTTCTGACTCAAGAAAAGGAACAGCTTCAACTAATAATCAAAATCAGATGACAAATGTTAATGAAGATAATCTAAAGACTACTATCTTGGCCGGTGGTTGTTTTTGGTGTGTTGAGGCGGATATGGAAAAGCTGGATGGAGTGGTCTCTGCAGTGTCGGGATACAGTGGAGGAGAGACTGAAAACCCCACTTATGAAGACTATGCAAATGGTGGACACCGGGAAGTAGTGAAGGTAAAGTATAGGCCCGAACAAATCAGCTATCGCCAGTTATTACATTATTTCCTCAAGCATATAGACCCTACCGATGGCTCCGGCCAGTTTGGTGATCGGGGTGAACAATATGCGCCAGCGATTTATTACCAGAACGAACAGGAGAAGGAAATAGCACAAGAAGTACTGGAAGAATTAGAGTCTAAAAATGTTTTTTCTGAAGACTTAAAAGTGCCTGTAGTAGAGCGACAAAAGTTTTGGTCGGCAGAAGATTATCATCAAGATTACTACAAGAAAAGCTCGTTAAAATATAAGTTTTACCGTAAGGCATCCGGTAGAGATAGCTTTATCGACAAGCATTGGGGTGATAAGGCCGATAAAATCCCGCCCAGAGAAGATGGGGCAGATCTACAACAAAAAAAGCAAAGCTCCAGCAAAGATGGGCAAGATAAACAAGCTGGGTTTTGGAGAGATTTTGAAAAACCGAGCACGGATAAACTAAAGCAAGAACTAACCCCGCTTCAATATCAGGTAACCCAACAAGATGATACTGAGCGCCCCTTTGATAATCCTTATTGGGACAATAAACGAGAGGGGATTTATGTAGACATTGTATCGGGTGAACCCCTATTTTCTTCAAAGCACAAGTTCGAGTCAGGCACCGGCTGGCCCTCTTTTTACAAGCCACTTGAGCCGGATAACATCGTAACTACTACCGATGAGGGCTGGTTTACGACTCGCACCGAGGTTAGGTCCAACTACGCTGACTCTCACTTGGGTCATGTCTTTGAGGACGGACCCGATCCGACCGGGCTTAGATATTGCATCAACTCGGCAGCACTAGAGTTTGTGCCCAAAGACGAGATGAAAGAGAGAGGCTACGGTGAGTATCTGTCACACTTTAAAGATGAGTAAAGGAAAGAGTAGCAAGTTCTTAAAATTCATATTATTCCTGCTATTTGTAGCCACAGCTTTGGGCATTAATTACTATTTTAACCTCGCCCAATACTTGGATGTAGATACTATTCGTAGTGTTATTGAGTCCTACGGAATCTGGGCTCCGGTCGTGTTTATGATACTTTATGCAGCTTCAATATTACTTTTTCTACCGGCCAGCCCATTTAGTGTGGTAAGTGGAGTAGTATTTGGTGGAGTATTTGGAACCATCTATGTAGTAGTTGGTGCAACGGCTGGAGCTGCCCTTGCATTTCTTCTATCTCGGTTTTTGGGTGAAGATTTTATCCATAGATTGTTGTCTGAGAAATTCAGGCAAGTTGAGAAGTACAACCAAAAACTGTCGGAGAGGGGACTGCTGTCGGTGTTGATAGTACGACTGATCCCGGCTTTTCCTTTTACTGCTTCTAGCTTTGCCTTTGGTTTGACCAGGGTAAAGTTTCGAGACTTTTTTCTGGCAACTTTGTTCGGTATAATACCGGGCAGCTATGCCTACGTTAATTTAGGTAGTGGTTTAGTAACTATGAATTTTACTCAACTAGCGATAGCGGTTGGGTTGATTATAATTCTTTCGCTGTCCGCCTACATTTATGAGAAGGTAACCAGGGAACTAAAGGAAGATGAGTATGATCTGATAGTGATCGGGTCGGGAGCAGCGGGGTTGAATATCGCCGGGTTTGCTGCCAAGGTTGGACTCAAGGTTTTATTGATCGAAAAAGAAGAGGAGAGAATCGGGGGTGATTGTCTAAATTTCGGCTGTGTACCTTCGAAGGCTTTGATTAGTGTAGCTAGGAAGATAAAAGAAGGTCAACGAGCTCAGCAATTTGGAGTTAAACAGAAAGGAGAAGTAGACTTTAGTGAGGTTAAGGAGTATATAGAAGAAAGACAAGGGAAGATAAGAAAGCACGAAAATAAAGAGTATCTAGAAGAGAAGGGTATGGATGTAGAGATAGGAAAAGCTGAGTTCAGCGGTAAAAACTCAGTTACAGTAGCAGATCGAGAATATACAGCGGATAAAATCGTGTTAGCTACAGGGGCTTCACCAAGAGAGGTGGATCTCCCGGGAAGCGAGGATGTGGAGCTACATAATACAGAGACTATCTGGGATATAGAAGAACTGCCGGAAAAGATGGTGGTGATCGGTGCTGGCTTTGTCGGACTCGAGCTAGCCCAAGCATTTCAGTATCTGGGCTCGGAGGTACATGTCTTTGAGCGTGGTGAAAAAATTCTATCGCAAGCCCCGGAGGCCGTATCGAAAAAAATGGAGCAGAACCTAAAACAGGCGGGCGTAAAAATACATAAAAATGCAGCTGCAGACTCTTTTGAGGGGCAAACTTTAATAGTAGAGCAAGATGGACAAAAACAAGAGTATGATTTTGATCTAGCTTTTGCCTCAATAGGGCGGGTAGTAAATACTAAAAATATAGGTCTGGATGAGGCGAGAGTAGAGACCAAAGACAATGGACAGCTGAAGCTCACAGATAATTTACAGACAACCAATAGCAACATCTATGCTTGCGGGGACGTAGTCGGTGGCTATCAGTTTACCCACGTTACTGAGTTGCATGCGAGTGTGGTGATTAAAAATATGCTTTCACCTGCTAGCACTGATTTAAATACGGACCATATAGCGTGGGTAATGTATACTGATCCCGAGGTAGCTGCTTTTGGACTGCAAAAGCAAGAGCTGGAAGATAAAAATATTGACTATACGACACTGACAGATGATTTTTCTGAAGATGATCGCGCTATAGTTAGTAATTACTCCGAACAGTCCCAGGTAGAGCTTTAC
>JBDGRL010000093.1:0-7464 GCA_042218065.1 Candidatus Magasanikiibacteriota bacterium
TAGTCTTGTGTCCTATTGACAAAAAAGTAATAAAGTGATATGCTCAAACAGCGCTCATTCGGCAACTTCTGGCACACTAAGGAGGAATTATGCCAGAAGAACCAGAAGAAAACAAGGACGAAAAGAAACCACCCTCAGAGATCATGGAAGAAGGGTGGCAAATAAAAGAAAAATTAAAAGAGTTCAGAAAAGAATGGGGAAAAATCCGGAAAGAAGCGGAAAAAATAAAAGAAAGGCAAAAGGAGGAAGAAAATGAATGAACTTATTCGATCGAGTAACCTTCTATCAAAGCTTGTGCATTTCGTCCTTGCATCCAATCACCCATCTGGTCATCATCGATGTCTAGGTGGGTTTCTTTATTTTCAATAATTTCTTTCAATTTTACTATATTCTCAGCCAACTGTTTTACCATTTTTATTTTAGCTTCTTCCTGAGGTCTTGCTTCTATAGATATTTTTTCAAGGAACTGTTTTAATCTTTCCGCCATTGAATCAAGACTTTCTTCTTGTTCCAAATCAGCCTCAATAAGAGCTTCCTCCTGTTGAGAATCCATATTTTCTAATACTATACTAGGCAAACCCTCCAAAGCTACTACCAATTGCTGGTGTAGTTGATTTTTGGCTTCTTTTAATAATATCATTTGAGCAGGATGTGTTTCAGCTTTGTCTCTATTCAACTCAAAGTCACCTTCTTCATTTTTAGAATACAGATCCTCCATTAAATGACGAACCCCTTTTTTATCTAAAGCTAAAACAACTTTAGGAACTTGATTTAAGCTAAATCTTTCTGAATCAAGTCCATCAAAAGTTTCATAATATTTCACTTGCGACATATAGCTGGGATTACCGTCCCTGTTTTCCGGTGTAGTTAAACCCTTAAGTATCCCCTCATCTTCATCTCGACCTAATTTATCCAGCAGAGTATCTGCGGTCATACCTGCTGTAACATCAACTGCCAACCGTGTAACCTCTTCTTCGTCCTCCCACTCCAGCACTAAATCAACTTGATTTGTATAATCATCATACTTAAGGGTGGGAAAAACTTCTACTCCTTCACCAAACCAGTTTTGCATCTGTAAGTCTTCTATCATTAAACCTTCAAGCATATCTTCTCTGAAGTTACTTTCAAACTGCTCTTCTAGGTCTTCTACGTGTCTTCTATCTCTTTCTATTTCTCTATCATTTTTTTTAAAATCATCATCTTGTTTAAACTCTTCCATATCACTAAAAAACTCTCTTTCTTCTCTTGTAGAAATATATTCCACCCCTTTTTTAGCTTCCTGTTCTGATAAGGGAATCAATCTTTCTTCTTGTTCAAAACTGTGATCATCGACATCAATACTACCCCTGGGATCGGGTTCATATTTATATTCTGCAGGTCTGTATTCATCTACATTTAGATTAGTTTGAGTGCTAGATCCGCCTGGTCTAAATGTTCTAGTTTCTCGAGGCATTTTTAATTATTTTTAAAAATTAACCTATCTATTTAAATATTAACATCACAAAAAAAATAATCAAGTGCTTAAATAAAAAATAGGGCTGCAGTGCGAGTGCAACTAACACTGCAGCCCTAATGGAGGCGGCGGGAATCGAACCCGCGTCCGTGAGTGTTACCTCCCGGTTTACGTGCGTAGTCCGGAATTGATTTTTACCTCTCCAGTCGCTGCTTCCGGACAAGCTACGACCTTCGAGGAGTATATTCTGTTTCTCGCTCGGTTGTAAATACTATACAGAGCCGAGACAGTCTGCATACATTTTCGTCCTACCCCTTTTCCGCAGACTAGTACTTGGGAGGACGGAGGGCGGGCTGCCCCCTGCCGTTCTACGCGACGGTTCGGGCGTGGTGGTTTTTTTCGGCTTCCACCAAAAGCCGGCACGAGTGGAAGTGCACCAGCCACGTCGAGACCAGTGCGCCCCCAAAACCATGGGCCCACCAGGATTCGAACCTGGAACCGACCGGTTATGAGCCGGTGGCTCTGCCGGTTGAGCTATAGGCCCTGACTCTACTGAACCTCTCAACTTTCAGACTCAGAGACTCAGTAGAGTACAGGTTTTTTGCGAGTGCAACTAGCAACACCAAGCTGTTTGTAGTGCGGTCTTCCTGTTGGATTACAGGTTACCGCTCAAGCCTCTACAAAGGCAACCTACGTTGGTTGTCCCGGAAATTACCGCCGGTTCGGTTATTAAGACACGGCTTAACTCTGGTTCCGTGTCTTGTACGCCAAGCCTTTCCCATTGCGGTACTTACTGGCTTGACGTTTCGTCGGTCTTATCCCCGCTTGGTGACATGCCTCACGGAATGTCTCATCCGTTCGGGCAAACATCCTGTTACAGATGCCGGGTTTCGGACCGTCGCTGTCATCACAGCGAATGCATCCGCATTGGTTCATCACTTATTTCCACTACTTTTTATCTTTACCCCAATCCAAAGAGGTAAAATTTGAAGTAGTGAATTTTTGAGTAAAATCTTAAAAAACTACCACATCTTTTCTATACCGCGCAGTGTTATTAGCGGTTCTTCTCAGAACTATCGGTAAACCCGATAGCTCAGTAGAAGCGCCGAGTCCGAGGGTGCATCTCGAACTCG
Organism: Candidatus Magasanikiibacteriota bacterium; assembly: GCA_042218065.1. Classification (GTDB taxonomy): domain Bacteria; phylum Patescibacteriota; class Patescibacteriia; order Magasanikbacterales; family UBA922; genus JBDGRJ01. Next base: position 2,587 of record JBDGRL010000093.1, read on the forward strand.
GCTGGGAGATTAATACAGCTCAGGGACTGTCAAAGCGGATCCAGACCGAGCATCTGTCTCAGCTCATCGATCCGCTTGAGCCGGAGCAGCTGTGGATTCCACCAAATGGCGTCATCCAGCAGCTCTGCCGTCCCAAATTGCCCTGCCAACATGTTGGCAGAAGCCAGAGCTTCCGCATCTGCTGGCTGAGTCGGCTGCGGCTTACATGGAGCATCGTCGTATCTTTCCTTTGGGAAAACCCCGTCAGGAAAGTCGTCGTACTCCACGTAGTCCGACTCGTCCGGGTTCAGTGGCGGCGATTCATCAACCGCCTCCATCACCCGTTCCAAGTCGTGATTGCCTACCCTCTTTTCAGTTAGAGCAGCCACCTTGAGGTAGACCGCACAGAGTAGGCCGACGTCTCGAACCATACCTGGCCAAAGCGCCAGTTCAGTCCGAGCTGCGAACTGGACGATTTGGACCGGCTCCACATCTAGCAAAAAGCCGGTCGGAACGGTGATAGCAGTGTCACCGCCTTCATCCAACTCGATCACGAGCCAGGTCCGATTTTCGCACCGCTCGGCTCGCTCCAGAAGGTCCGGCAGATCAGCTGCAGCCGCCCGTTCTTCGAAGAGTTCACGGTCCTGATCCGTGAATTCCATTTCGAAGTGGGTGTTCCGCTCCATGTCCGATTCTTCTCCCATAACATCCTCCCGTGGTCTGGAGTCGCACCTTCACACAACGGTCAATGTGACCTCGCTGACAGAACCACTCCGCCAGCTTATGTGATCTTCAGGTGTAATGATGTATGGAAAGTAATCTATTGAGTAAAATAAACTACTTTCCATACATCATCTCCAGACTCTTACACGTAGTACCGACTGCCCCCACTCCGATAAACTCGGAGGGGGACGCACTCGGTACTACGCACTCTCTTACGAGAGATTGTAGAGAGATCGCGGATGGAAGCTGTTCGCACGAAAGTGCGAACAAACTTCACTATCCCACCTCTGCTACCTGTTGAACACAGGCAGTAAAATAAAAATATATTGAAAAGAACACAGCCTTATATTCGGAGCTCCGGGTCACTTTCTAGAGCAGAACAAAAGTGTTGGAGCTCCGTATATAAAGCCTGTATCCACGACAAGCAGATAGTTTTTATTTTAAAGATTTTTCCTTCTTAAGGCTTCTCAGCAATTTCAACTATCATAAGAGCATAACAAAAAATAATTGATAAGTCAACCTTATAGTAGATGCAAAGAAGTCTTTATTATAAATTTTACTAAATTTAGTAAAAAATATTTTTAAATTCATATATACTTTTTTATATACCTAAAACTCAAGTAAATAAACTTTTTTCCTAAAATTAGTAGAAAAATATGTAAATATATGTTATGATGATAAGCATAGAAAGCCAATAACAAGCTTTTCAAATAAAGATAATCCTTAAGAGTTAATTTAATTCACATATATAATTAAAACTCAGAAATCATAAAGTTTTCTAACTCTTGACAAAAAACTAATTTTATGTTTATATTCAAATGAGTTCTCTCTCACAGGGAGGCTGTCATGAAGGACACATCCAATCCAACATGCAGAAATCAAAAATGTCCTTTAACAAACATCAGTTCTGAATTATCTTTCAATTTTTTCGGTGGAAAAGTAATCATTTGTCCTTCATGCGGAAAAACAACTACCTCTTTTGACTCGAAATCAGCAAAAACAACGAGTTTCGAGGGGTTAAAAAAAATGAACAAAGGAGTTGTACCTATCGCTAGACTCAAAACAAAGTCTGACTTTTCATATCTTTAACTTTTGCTCGGGGCCCGTTAGCACTCAACGGGCCTCTTATTTTTTCGATAACCCAGCAAATCCACATAATTTGTAATTTAAGTAGGTTTAATATACAATTTAATTAACAAGCCTTATTTTAACTTTTAATAAACATAATATGTCCCCTAGTACATCAGAAGGAAGCAGTGACCCAAGAGACAAAAGCAGAGAAGAATTAATGCAAGAAGGTTACTATGACCAGGTTTCTCCGGAAGACACAGGCGATGATTCCGAAACAAGCACAAATAACAATCCGGATCAGGCAGAGGCCGACAGCAACACAGATGAAGAGGAGTCACAAAGTAGAGACGAAAAAGAGAAAGTGGAAGCAGAAGACTAAAAGGAAAAAACGACCAAAAAGCCCCATACATTGGCGAAGAAGATGAAGACAGGCTTCGAGAAAGAAGGGTTGAAAACGCATTGGATGGTCACATAAGGCCAGATAATCTCTTCGAACAAGAAAGAGAAATATATGATGAAGTTAAAGACAGAAAAACTGCAGCTGAAGCAGTAAATGATGAATTAACAGAATTGTTAGACAATTTGAAAGATGATTTAAACCTATCCGATAGAATAAGAGAAAAGCTGGGAGGGATTTATGGACAAAAATTAAATCAAAAAATACATAATGAAAGCATGGTTGCAAATCTAGAGGATATTGATACTATAGACCAAGCTTTTGAATCAGACGAAATTTTAGGTAAAATTGAAGAAACCAGAGAAGCATTAGATAACTTAGAATTTTATGTAGAAGAAGGAGTTCACTCCAATAAGATCAGAGAAGCGCAGGATAAGATTTTGGAAGCCGTTGCTTACGGTTATGACTATAATGTAGACAAGCTAGGAAGAAGACTTAAAAATGGCGAAAATCTGAAAATGTAAGTTTTACAATTACAATTTAGGTCAGAAAAAATAATCTAGAAAAATATAAGAAGCGGCTCTGCCGCTTCTTTTGTTTTATATATCAAAAATAAAAACGGACCTAGAGACGCCTCCGAATCGACTCCAGGAGATCGGTGATGGTTCTCCAGTGAGTCTTCGGGGTGGTCAGCTCCCTCCTTGAAACTGACTTCACGTCCCTGGTCCGTTCTCTCTTCTTTGATTATGTTCGGTAGTTTATGTCATGGCATACCTCCTTTGGCTGCCATGTACGAAGGAACGAACAAATCCTACAGAAACTTTCTCGGAGTCCGATCCGAGCTCGCCACTGTAGTCTAGCGAGGAGGTGGATCAGAACTTGCTACAGTCCTGAACCCCTCCGAAGTTTCAATTCTTTTGAAACTTCAGTGAGGCAGGACTTAGAAAAATTTCATACTATTGTAACAGTTATTTTAAACCTTGTCAACCCTTCACGTCCAAAACATCTAATAAATACTTGACAAAAATCAAAATTTATATTATAATGATGCGAAAAATAAATTAGTTAATTAAGTTAAATATGGAGCTAGAAGATATACTAGAATACTATGGACTAGACAATGTCCAGATAAAAGTTTATAAAAAACTGGTTAAAGTAGGAGAGTCTAGAGTACCAGACCTGGTCGACGCTCTTGAGCTGTCTAGAGCTAGTATCTATGATGCCCTAAAGGAATTACAAAATAAAAATCTAATAGTAGATCGAAAAGAAGGAAGAAAAACATATTATAAGTCTGAGCATCCCGATAAGCTTCATGAACTAGTTGAGGATAAAAAAAGAGAGATGAAAACAAAGAGCAACCGCATGAAGGAAGTGATAGACAAGCTAAAAGGCGACTATATGAAACAAAGTAACAGACCGGGAGTAAGAGTATTCGAAGGAAAGGAGGGCTTTAAAGAAGCCATGTATGACAATTTAGAAGCCGAAGAGATCTACTCTATCGTAGATGTTGTTTCTACTACTGATTTCATAAACGAAATCAACAAAGAATATGTAGAAGAAAGAAAAAGAAGGGGTATAAAGAAGAAAATGCTAATCAGAAGAAGCAAAGAAGATATAGAACAGATAAAGAAACAAGGATCAGACCTATCAGAAGTAAGAATATTGCCCGAAAGCTTTCCTGCTTTTGATAGCTCAGTTCAAATTTACAATAATAAAGTAGGATATTTTACTTTAAGGGAAGAGCAAATATTAGCAGTAATTATAAATGATCCGGCTATAAGTCAAATGAATAAAAATATTTTTGAACATTTATGGCAACAACAAGAACACACTTCACTATTTTCTAAAAACAAAGACGAAAAGGATATGAGTCTCAAAGAGAAAATGGAATCTGATTTAGATTAAATAAGCCTTAATTATCTAAATTGAATGTTTTTCATTGAAAATCTCTATTAAATACTCAATTTTTTCAACAAAATACCAAAGTGGTGACAGCAGATCAGTACTGGTATTAAAAGTAACTGTATAATCAGGAGGGATTTTTGATACAAGTACCCAATGAGTCTTATTATACATCCCTCCTACATTCGGCCCGCAATAACCTCTAGATACCTCTAGATTAAAATTTATATTTTTAGCTAAAAAGTTTCTTTTTATTTCAGGGTCTGCTCTACCTATGCACACCCGAGAATAAAAATTATACCCCAATAAAGTTTCCTCAGTAAAATCAATCTTTCGTGGCTTCGCACCCCAGCTACAACCTTTCTTTTCAGCTTGTTTTTGCAGTTGTTCGTACTCTTCTTGCGTTCTTATTACAAAAGTACCTTCCTCTCCTTCAAATCTCTCCAACATCTTACCACAACAAGTTGCATCTTCATCATTCTTAATATCGCCGCAAATCTCAACCATGGATCTATAGCTTATTAAATTTGTTTCTTCATAAGACACAGGAAGAGAGGTCAATCCATAAATGATACTAATAAGCAAAAACAGTACTAACGCTGTTATTTTAGTATAGTAATTTTTCATTTTAATGTGGGTATTATAATATCATTAACTGTTTATAATAAAAACTAGTTTAGCAAGTAATTTCAAACTAACACCACCTATTCGGAGCCGCCGGGTCGGCGTAGCACTGAATGGAGAGAGAACCCAGGTGGGCAAGTGAGTGCTGCCCTAGCCCAGCAGGCTCCGAGTAAGTGGTGTTA
>JBDGRL010000094.1:0-12331 GCA_042218065.1 Candidatus Magasanikiibacteriota bacterium
GACATATATTGTATTTTACACTAGTCCCAACTTCTATACAATTACCTTAATTTTTCTTTTCCTTCTCCAAATATATTCTGGAATTTGTAATATTTTTTTACTTCACTTATAAGTCTTTGTTTTAATCCTGCTTCTTCTAAATCAATTTCATCTATTATGCTACTGATTTGTTTTATTAGTTCTTTTTCTCTTATATTTCTTTCTTTGCAATTTAAGTCTTGTGACCTGCTACATCCATAATAAATATATTTTGCAGTGTGGCCATTACTTAATTCTTTATATTTTTCTTGGGCACTTATCCCTGACCCACAATTCCCGCATTTCATAAGTTTTGTAAAAGCAAAATCTTTATCTGCTGGTTTGTATTGTGTTCTTTGGCCGCATTGTTCTCTAACTTTATCAAATAACTTCTTACTAATGAGTGGTTCATGTTTTCCCTGATACCAGTTGCCACTATCTTTTGGGTATTCGAATTCTCCATAGTAAAATGGATTTTTTAACATTCTGTATATACTAGATAATCCTAGATGTCCTCCCTGTCTACTTTTAAAGTCTTTCACATCTTTAAGCCATTGGTAGATATCTCTACCACTCCAACCATCGTTTCCAACTTTTTCAAACGCTTCTTTTACTAATGGTGCTCTATCAGGATCTTTTATTATTACTCCCGGCTTATCTCTGCTTGGGTGATTAAGATATCCTATTGGTGCTATACATGGATACAATCCTTTTTCTGCTTTAGCTCTTAGACCTTTTTTTACGTGTTCGCTTTTGTTGTCATTTTCTAGTTTGGCTTGAGAGCCAAGTATCATCAGCATGAACTTTTCATTTGGTTCATCTGTAAATACTTGGTTGTGTGTTCTTATCTTCTTTAGCTTTCCATTGTCCATTAAGTCTACCATGTTGCCTAGATCTCCTGCGTTTCTATTTAGTCTATCTGGAGCCCATGAGAGTATGGCATTAAACTCTCCTTTCTAAATATCTTTCATTAGTTCGTTAAATACAGGTCTTTGTCCTACTGCCTTTGCTGAATGTGATTCTTTTCTTATATCTTCTATCTGTAAATCTTTCTTTCTAGATAACTCAAGCATTTCGTTTACTTGAGACTCTATTGACATCTTTTGTTGTTCGTCTGATTCTGTTGATTTTCTTGCATAGAGACAGTACTTTAGCTCTTGTTCGTCTTGAGATGGTTGAGTTGTCATGTTGTTAGTGGGTTAAGTGTTAAGTCTCACTAACAAGGGATGACAGGGTTTTTGTTGTTTGTCAAAAAGTTTTCATTTTTGGGTTGAGATACAAACTTTTTTCATCTACTTCTTAAGTATAGAGAAAATTCGATTAACCTCGTGCAGTCTTTATAAATAAAGATAGTACAAATTTGTTCAAACTTATATAATAACTACATTAAAACTCCTTATATCCACTATTTCGTATTTGTTCAGCCAATTTTGCTTTCCCTTTTTTAACAATTTTTCCTTCTTTCATAACGTGAACAAAATCGAGATCAATCAATTTTAACATTCTAGTATAGTGGGTAATTAATAAAACACCTTTCTTTTTTGTAAAACTTCTAATTTTTTCAGCTATAGCTTTTAAAGAATCAATATCAATACCGGAATCAATCTCATCTAAGATGATATAATTTGGCTCCAAAGCAGACATTTGTAAAACTTCACTTTTCTTTTTTTCTCCACCTGAAAAATCTTTATTAAGAGAACGATCAAGAAATCCAGAATCCAACCCTATCGACTCAGATTCCTTTGCTAACCTGCTTCTAAGTTCTTGAGGACTTAAATCTTTTTGTTTAACTTCTTTTCTTGCCATTTGTAAAAATCTTAACATAGGTACTCCAGTAATTTCTTGTGGGTCTTGTCTACCAAGAAATAAACCTCTTCTAGCTTTTTTCTCTGGTGTTAAATTAGTTATATCTTCACCTTTCATTTCAATATCACCGCGACTAATCTCATATGAGGGGTGACCCATAATCGCTTTCGCCAAGGTAGATTTACCAGAACCATTGGGCCCCATTAATATATGGGTTTCATCTCGTTTAATTTCTAAGTTTACTTCGTTAATTATTTTCTCACTATCAGATTTTACTTTTAGATTATTTATCTTGAGCATCTGATTTTTTTTATTGTTTTTAAGGCTAGCAATGCACATTGTTTCCTGGCAAAGCTAATCGGTATTTCTAGCATACTTAGCATACGATCTTCCTTTATTTTTTCTAGCTTATTAATATTAGTTCGTTTTAATTCTTCTGTAAGTAGAGACGCTGCTACTTGGGAAATCACACAACCTTCACCCTTCCATCTAATGCCAGATATAAACCCTTCTTCTAGCTTTATAAATATTTCAATTTGATCACCACAATAAGGATTATGTCCTGATTCTTTTATATTACAATCCTCAAGTTCACCATAATTATTCGGGTTCTTATATAAATGCAGTAATTTTTCTCTATAAATAGTATCTCGGTTGTTCATCAATTAAGTTTTTCTTGAATTAATTTTAACTCTCTAGGTTATATTATTCGTATTAACTATATCTTGCTCGTTGGGTCTTCAGTAAAATTTAACTATTCGTCGTTTTTGTTCTAAAACTCGCTCATTATCATTCGCTCAAACATTAGAACAAAATGAACCACTCCTCGTAGTTAAATCTCTATACCTTCATCCCCAAATACCTCGATATAGTTAATACGAATAATATAAGACTTTGTGATCTTTCTCAATTGAATTTCCTCTGAATCAGCTTTAAATTATTTATCAGCTCATCTATATCCTCTTTATTATTATAGATAGATACTGAAACTCTGACAGTACCGACTAAATCCAGTTCATTCATCAACGGCATCGCACAGTGATGTCCCGCTCGCACACAAATACTATTCTCCGACAGGAACTCAGCTACATCATGTGGATGTATTTCATCAATAACAAAAGAGCTAATCCCAGAATCTAAGTAACTATTCTTTGGTCTGATAATATTTACATCTTCTATCTGACCCAGCTTTTTAACTAAATACTTATTTAATCTTTTTTTATGATCTGATATCCGCTTTTGATCTACATTTTGTATAAATTTCACAGCTCTACCCAACCCCAAAACTCCTGCTATATTAGAAGTGCCGGCTTCAAATTCATGCGGAAGACCAGCCCAACTGGAACCGTCTCTTTCTACTTTTTTCACCATAGAACCACCAAATTCCATAGGTTCCAGTTGCTTTAACAATTCTTCTCTACCATATAATACCCCAACACCAGTAGGACCAAATAACTTATGTCCAGAGAAGGCTAAAAAATCGACACCAAGCTCTTTTACATCCAACCTGTTGCAGTCCATTGCTTGAGCTACATCTATTATAGTAAATGCATTTACTTCATCTGCTAAAGCAACCAGATCACTGACGAGCAGCTCTGTACCCAAAACATTGGAAATGTAGCTAAAGCTGACTATCTTCGTGTTTCTATCAATTTTTTTTCTAGCTGAGTCTAAATCCAGTTCATAACTATCATTAATTTCTATAAACCTCAACTCACAGCCGACCCGTTTTGCAAGCTGCTGCCAAGGCAAGAGATTGGAATGATGCTCTGCAATTGTGGTCACTATATTCTCATTTTTATCTACTCTCGGCTTTAGCATTTTCGCAATACTGTTCAGAGATTCCGTAGTTCCGCTGGTAAAAATGGTTTCTTTAGAGGTCGAGCCTATAAAATCAGCCACTACTTCTCTGCTTTGCTCATATTTTTTTGTATTATCTATCTCCGAACTATAAAAACCTCGGTGTACATTGGACTTATTGCGATAATACTTTTCTACAACTTCTATTACTGGTTTTGGGCACTGAGTGGTGGCGGCATTGTCGAGATAAACTAAACTCGGATCCTGCTTAAGTGATGGAAATTTTTGTTTGATTTTATTTAAGCTCATTTTATTTTACCTTCAAGAATTAACCAACCGCCCCCTCCATCTCAAGATCAATCATTTTATTCAACTCTACGGCATACTCCATTGGAAGTTTCTTTACTATCGGCTCGATAAAACCGGATACCAACAACTTCTTTGCTTGCTCTTCGTCTAGACCTCTGGATCTAAGATAAAACATCTCCTCTTCCCCGATCCTGCCTACTTTTGCCTCATGAGATACATCCACCTCATTATTTTGTATATCTGCACACGGATTAGTTTCAGCTATCGATTCATCATCCAGGATTAAAGAATCGCAGTCCATACTTGCTGTAGAATCTTTTGCTTTATCTGTTATTTTTATAAGTCCACGAAAAGTACACTTGCCTCCATTTTTTGAGATCGACTTTGAGACGATATTTGAACTGGTATTCTCTGCCATATGGATCGCTTTTGCTCCCGTATCCTGAACTTGACCTTCTCCAGCTACAGCCAAACTCAAACTGTCCGAACTAGCACCTCTTCCTTTTAATACCGAACAAGGATAAAGCATAGTAGTTTTCGATCCCATATTGCCGGTGATCCACTCCATAGTGCCATTTTTCTCTATTATCGCCCGCTTTGTATTTAAGTTATATACATTCTTCGACCAGTTCTCTATCGAATAAAATTGAACTCTAGCATTTTCTTTTACAAAAATCTCTACACACCCTGCATGCAGAGAATTTGTAGAATACTCAGGAGCAGAGCATGCTTCAATGTATCTTAACCGTGCACCTTTATCTACAACAATAATAGTATGTTCAAACTGACCGCTAGACTCCTCATTCATACGAAAATAGGCCTGCAGAGGTACATTGACTTGGGTATTTTTTGGCACATAAATAAAAGTGCCACCTGACCAAACAGCAGCATGCAGCATCGCAAATTTATGCTCATCTATCTGTACATTTTCAGTCATGAAATATTTTCTAAGTTTTTCTGGATATTTCTGCACCGCCACATCCATATTTTCAAAAACTACACCCTGCTTCTCTAACCGCTCCTTTAGATTATGATAAACCATCAATGAATCATATTGAGCACCCGAACCGGACAAAATCTCTTTTTCCGACTCGGGAATACCAAGTTTATCAAATGTTTCTCTGATATTGTCAGGAACTTCTTCCCAGTCTTTTTGTTGTTCTACTTTCGGATCTACAAAATACTGCAATTCCTCTAGATCTAAATCAGAAAGATCAGCACCCCATTCAGGTATCTCAGTTTGGTTAAATAATTCTAGGCCCTTCAGTCTTTTTTCAAACATCCAATCCGGTTCATTCTTACTTGAGGATATTCTTTCTATTAACTTTTTATCTAATTTTGCTATACTTGAACTGCTCACTTATAAGTTTTTTAATACAATCACTTGTATAGCTGGATTTGAGCTTGACTCACCTCGGAGCGGAGCGAGAATGAAGCTATACAAGTGATTGTATTAAATTATAGTGAATATGGAAGAAAAGATAATAGAATTACAAGAAAAAAACCAACTTACCCACAATATATTTCAGTTTATTTTTAACAAGCCGGAAAATTTCGAGTTTGAAGCCGGGCAATTTGTACAGTTCATGATTCCAGATGGAAACTCTTACTCTCCTAGGTCTTATTCCATAGCTTCCACTCCTGACGATGATTATTTAGAATTCTGCATAAAAATTCTAAAAGAAGGTCTCGCTTCAAATTACCTACCCACACTATCGATCGGTGATAAATTAAATATGAAAGGTCCGTTCGGTAGTTTTACCGTATCAAAAAAAACTTCCAGTCATACCTTTTTAGCCACTAGTTGCGGTATAGCACCCATTATCAGTATGATCACTGATTTACTAAATAAGGATCAAAATACTCAAATCAAACTTTTATTTGGTCTAAGATCAGAGGAAGACATTTTTTATAAAGATCGGCTTGACAAATTGAGTCAGCATAATAATTTTTCTTACAACATCTCCTTATCTCAACCTTCACAACGCTGGAATGGTCTTGAAGGTAGAATCACAGATCATTTAAATAAATTAGACCAAGACAGTGAATTCTATGTGTGCGGAAACAGGGATATGATTCAAGATGTAATGAACTCTGTAGATGCTAAAACAGAAATTCACACCGAAATATTCTGATTTTCACGATAATCAAGCAAAATTATACTAGACAAAATTACCGCTAGAAAAATACTCATAGACATCACTGGGATAGAAATAAAACTTATTGATTCAATATACCTCTCTCCACAAGAAACAGCTAAACTACCTGCAGAACATGCTGTTAAATCATTTTTAAAAAACTGTAGATAGATATGATAACCAGCAATTGAACTACCCGGCAGTGCTAATGCAGAAGCAAATCCTGAAATATTATAATCTCTTTTCCAAACAGCAAAACCAAAAATCACCATCAAAGAAAAAATAAATATTCTTTGATACCAACAAAGTTTACAAGGGGTATAACCAACAATTTCCGAATAAAATAAACTACTACTAACCGCCCCGAACAACAGTAAAAAGGTTAAAAGCAAAACTTTTGGTTTAACTTTTCTCAACAAAACATCATAAGTCTTTTTTATTTTTGATGATATTCTTGAGCCAACAAAAATAACCAAAAGCAAAAGAAGAGCTACATCCAATGCAACAGTAAGATATGAAATTATGAGGTTTACTATTTCAACTGACATAAAATTAAGCTAAAAAATCATATTTTTTAACAAGAGTAGTGTCTTGCCATTGTTTACCAAATCCAAGATATTTACCAGAGTTACTAACTAACAATAAAGCAAAAACTAAAGCATAAATGACATGATAATCTAAAATTGGATTGTGATCAGGTGGTAAAACGGCAAGCCACATCAAAAGTGACATAACTGCACCAGACCAGCAAGCAATACGAACTCCAATACCTAAAATCAAAGCTGTTCCAATACCCAAAAGTCCGAGCATAAACAGCCAGTCCACCAATGGGCTCCCTGCCATAGATTGAAAAATATCAGCAAAAGGACCTCTAGTTGCATTTTCTAAAAACCCTGTAGTCGGACTAGCTCCGGTAAGCCATGCTGAACTAGGAGCTGTGGCCATTAAACCAAATGTTTTATCTAGAAATGACCAAAAGAAGATCCACCCCATAGCAATACGAGTTAAACCGAACCACTTTTGAAGCCTTCCTATTTTCATTAATTAATTATTATTTTTATTAATAACGTCTTTTAAAGTGGGAATTATAATACTCATGAGTTTAAGAATTAATTTTCTCTTTTAGTTAATAAACTCATACCTATTTGTTTTTAAAATCTTTATATATTTTCGGTTGTTCTTCTCCTTTTACTTCAAGCTTGCCCCACGCACCCCGATCCAGTCTAGATAAAGCATGATCCACAGGGGTATAACTACCGGGTACTTCCGTCTTAAACTCAACCGTTACAGCTTGACCAGCTGCTACCGGTACAGTTTCTGCATTTGTTTCTCTAGGCACATCAAAATCCCCGGCATACACCCGATCAAAAATCTCTCCGATCATATGAAATGAGCTGATCTTCGAGTTGCCCATATTTCCAAAGAATAATCTTACCTCATCACCCACTTCAGCTTCCATCTTATGCTCCCCTGTTATTCCATGCGGCTTACCGTTGAAGGTATAGTAGGTAGGGTTCTCATTTAACATCTTCCTTGGAGCAAATCCTTGAAAGCCTTTTTCTCCCATCGGTCCTTTTGTATACAACTCACCTTGAAATAAGACAAACTCTTTATCCACTTTTTTCATACCTTTTCTTGGTTCTACAATGATGCCGCCAAACATCTGGTTTGAGATATGCGTCGGAATATTATGACTAGCACAGTGGTACACGTAAAAACCTTCTTTCATTGCTTTAAATTTGATAGTTTTTTCTTCCCCCGGTTTGATGTTTTTCAATACACCCGCTCCTCCACCCGGACCGGTCACGGCATGTAGATCAATAGAGTGCTCATGGGTACTTGTTTTATCATTCTTTAAAGTCAAGATCACAGTATCACCTTTTTTGACCCTTAAAATCGGACCCGGTACCTTTGCTTTTTTCCCTGGTCTTTTATACGTCCAGTAATAATAAAAGGTGCCATCCGCAAGTTCTGATACTACTTCCTGGGCAGTAAGAGTAATATGTACAGTGGAAGTATTTTTTCTCTCTATTTGGTCAGGCAAATTAGCTGGATCCCGGACAATATCTTCTTGCACAGGAAGCTGGGTAAAATCTTGCAGTCTCTCAAAATTTTTTTTATTAAATTGAGTATAAAACTCTTCCATATGCATCGGACCCTGCCCCGGACCAAAAGAAGCTAAGGGTTCAGAAGTATCTTTTAGACCTATGTATAAGCTGAAGATAATACCAAATATAGCAATGATAAATAAAAAAGAGACTGATTGTGGCAGCTCCCAGATCTCCTTTTTGTATAAATCATATACCAACCCTACACTTAACAGCACTACTATCGCTATTCCTGTCAGGCTAATGATATTTATATTATCCGCAATCACTGAAAAAACGGCTTTTTGGGTTACAATCTGTTCTTTTTTTGCCTTAGTGTGACTTGAGTTAGCATTTTCCTTAGCAACCTCCTTAGAAACTTTTGATTCTTGTTGGGTCCCATGATCACTATGGCTTTCTGCTGGAGAAAAAGGTACCAACAAAACCGAAGCAATTACTAAGCATAAAACTAATTTATTCTTCATACTATTTAATTATCTTTTTTAAAAAATTTAAATGAATCACAGTTCTTAGCTGTTTTTTTGATGTCAGTTGAAAATAAACTGAGCAGATGTATTATTATCTTACATTTTTTATCAGTATATTTCATAATATTCTAATTAATTTCTGATTTTAACTTCTTGAACCGTTTGTTCAAAGATTTTAGCAATCTCTTCATGTTCCCGATCGGAAAAAGATTCATATCTGGCAAAACTTGGATCAAGAGTATGGCCTGAGTTATATTTCTGCAGATACATAATATCCGCTCCTTCAATCATCTCAGCCATATTTTTGAAATTTTCTTCTGTATGAACTCCTTTTATTATTGTAGATCTAAACTCATACTCTATATTTGAGTTCATTAATAATTCTATGCTTTCTTTGATTTTGTCAGGATCTACGGAGCCACCCGCCAACTCAAAGTAATTATCAAAATCCGTTTTTATATCAACAGCTATATAATCCACTAGATTTCGATCAATTGCCTCTTTTAATACTTTTGGCTTATTGCCATTACTGTCCAGCTTGACCTCATAATCAAACTTATCTTTTATTTCTTCTATAAATTCCAGTAGATCCTCCATCATCGTCGGTTCTCCACCGGAGATAACTATGCCATCCAGAAGTTCTTCTCTCTTTTGTAAAAAATTAAAAACTGCTTCTTTGGAAATAAAAGTGTCTTTAATTTTTTCAATCTTCTCCGGCAATACAAACTCCGGATTATGACAATAACCACAACGAAAGTTGCATCCTGCAGTAAACAGGATGCAAGCTATCCGTCCCGGAAAATCCAGCTGAGTAAATTTCTGTATACCACTTATTCTCATTAGATGACACTCAACTATTTATTTAATATGCCATAGTCGCTTATCGACGCGCCTGTCTTTGTAGCTATTACGCCGGCTGACAAACGTTCTGTTCTTCACTGTATTCACTCATAAAGCGGGTATTGGCGGATTTGCATTCTTCAAATCTCTTACGAGAAAAATGCTCGGACTTTTTGCCGGGGTTGTATTCTGACATAGGTCGGAAATAACCCATAACTCGAGTCCATACTTCACACTTAGTACGATCCTCCTTGGTAACCTCGTCTTGGATGTCTTGGTTGGACATAAGATATTTATTAATTATTAAACTTACTTCATTACATTAAACACAGAAGTTGTAAAAAGGTTTCAATTCTCTCCCACTTCAGGCTCAAAATCTATAAATAAGGCAGCTTCTTACATCTTGGATTATCTAGTTTGATAACGTTTTACAATATGATATACTGTAAAACGGTAATAAAATTAACAAAAATCCATGGAACAAGTAAAAATAAGCTCAAAATATCAAATGGTAATTCCGAAACAAATCCGAGAAAAACTTAATATTGAAAAAGGGGATACGGTTCTTGTGAAAAAAATGGATGATGGCGTCTATATCACCAACCAACCGAACAGTTGGAGTGAATATGGGAAAGGACTGGGAAAACAGGTATGGGAAGATGTAGATCCAATAAACTATGTGAGGGAGCAAAGAGAGTCTTGGGGATAAGAAAGATATGAATAAAGAAGAAATACACAAATTTTTAGATGAACACCGAAATATTTACTTGGACGTGATGATTTTCATTTACTATTTTGAGGAGAATCTTGAATTTCTGGATCAAGTAACTGCCATTTTTGAAGCTATAGAACAGGATAGGAATAAAGGGTTTGTGTCAAAACTGATATTCTCCGAGCTTCTGGTGCATCCTTACAAAAAAGATATGAATCGCTTAATTGTAAATTATATTGACTTTCTTCATAACTATCCGAATCTAAAACTAATCCCTGCTAAAGAAGAAATACTTATCAACTCAGCTTCCCTTCGAGCCCAACATAACCTATCCACTCCTGACGCCATACACACTGCTTCTGCTATTGAAGCTGGGTGTACGGGCTTGATAACTGCAGATCAACAAATTAAATGCTCAAAGTTGGATATCCTTTGTTTGGAAAATTAATTTTCAAATCAATTAATTCAAAACTCAGGACAAAGATGCAGTCCGGGTGGTTTATAAAAAACTGTTTTGAAGCTCAAAGAATAACTTTACACATGCGCTTCTTCACTGACATAATCTTCACGCCACTCCTCGTCAATAGTATTATCTTCTTCATAACCAATCTCTTCATCGCATTTTGGACAGAAGTCGTGTTCACCGGAAAGATAGCCATGCTTAGGACAGATCGAGAAAGTCGGTGTAATCGTAAAGTAAGGCAGATGGAAATTCTCTAAAGTACGCTTTACCATCTTTTTGCACATTTCAGGTGAGCTAACTTTTTCGCTCATATAACCATGAAGGACCGTACCTCCTGTGTATCTTGTCTGTAGATCATCTTGCAATTCAAGTGCTTCAAACAAGTCATCCGTATATCCGGTAGGAATCTGGGTGGAGTTGGTATAATAAGGTGCTTCTTCTGTGCCTGCCTGGATAATATCATCAAACTTTTTTTGGTCCTCTTTTCCAAACCTGTAAGTAGTCCCCTCTGCCGGAGTGGCTTCCAGATTATATAGATTGCCAGTCTCTTCTTGATAATCTTTCAACTTATCTCTCATAAAATCCAAGATTTCTTTGGCAAACTCTTGACCCCACTCGGTAGTAATATTTTCCTCATCATCGGTAAAGTTTCTGATAGCTTCGTTAACGCCGTTAATACCTATTGTCGAAAAATGATTTTCTAGGCTGCCTAAATAGCGCTTGGTATAAGGAAACAATCCTCTATCCATCCATTTTTTGATCTCCTTGCGCTTTATCTCAAGCGAAGTTTTTGCCATCGCCATCAGCTCCTCAATCCGCTCATAGAATCCTTGTTTATCGCCCGCATACTGATAGCCGATACGAGCAGCGTTTAAAGTAACAACTCCAATCGAACCTGTCATTTCAGCAGAACCAAACAGCCCGTTACCTCGTTTTTTAAGTTCTGTCTTATCTAACTGTAGACGACAACACATCGACCGTATATCACCGGGCTCCATATCTGAGTTAATAAAGTTTTGAAAATATGGAGTACCGTATTTTGCTGTCATTTTAAACAGTAAATCTGTATTTTTACCGTCCCAGTCAAAATTTTCACTGATATTATAGGTAGGAATCGGAAAAGTGAAAGTGCGCCCATTTTTATCTCCAGACATCATAACCTTGATAAAACACTCATTGATCAGATCGACCTCTTCTTGCAGTTCCCCAAAGGTATAATCAAATTCTTCACCGCCTAATTCTAGGCGCTCATCTTGAAGCCCTTCCGGCACTTTCCAGTCCATTGTGATATTCGTAAACGGAGTCTGAGTGCCCCAACGTGAAGGAATATTTACATTAAATACAAAAGATTGTAGACACTGATAAACATAATCATACTTTTTATCTGCTATATACTCTTCTTTTTCTTCTTTACTATCAAAACTCATTTCGTATTCTTCAATCTCATCTCTTAGCTCCTCTTCGTACTTTTTGACAAAAGGGGATAGATAAGTATCGAAACTGGAGAAAGCTTGCGCACCGGCCCACTCATTCTGCAGAGTTCCAAAAAAGTTTACTATCTGAGCTACAGCCGAGTTTAAATGTTTCGGCGGTCCAGATTCTACCTTTTTATCAACGCCGTTAAATCCTTCTTCTAGTAACATACGAAGACTCCAGCCGGCACAATAACC
>JBDGRL010000094.1:12431-17303 GCA_042218065.1 Candidatus Magasanikiibacteriota bacterium
GGTACCTCATCTGCATACAGCTCCTCTAGCCGAGCTAAGACATCAGCCGCCAATATTTCGGGGGTCACAGCATCAACTTTGCCTACAGATGAGATAGCTTTATCTATAGCACTCTCTATTTTCTCAAGTTCAAAATCTACTATAGAGCCATTGCGTTTTTGGACCTTGTTAATCACCATGAATTTTTTAATTAATTACTTATCTGCATTACATTAAACACAGAAATAAGAAAAAGGTTTCAAAAATAAAAAATTTGCTAATCAGCAGTATTTTTTATGTTATTTTGTAATAGCTTTAATTTTAAGTTAACATTAAGAAAGTCAATCTTAATAAATAATGCTGGAATCTTTGCACCTAAACCTGCTGAAGAAATGGAAGAAAAAGAGTGGCAACAAACTCTGGAAATAAATCTAAAGGGTCAGTTTTTATGCGCTCAGAGATGCACAAAGGAAATGAAGAAAAATAACTGGGGTAGGATAATTAACATCTCCTCCATTGCTTCTGGTGAGGTGGGTATTGGTTTTCCTAATGCAGCTCACTATACAGCTTCTAAAGGAGGAATTAAGGGTCTGACAGAAACTCTAGCAGTAGAATGGGCTGATTATGATATTAATGTAAATGCTATAGCTCCAGGAGCAATAAAAACACCCATGACCGAAGATGTAAATACAGAAGAGTTACTTGACGATATACCTTTAGGTAGGATAGGAGAGCCAGAAGAAGTTTCAAAAGCCGTATTATTTTTAGCTTCCAAAGAAGCCAGCTACATTACAGGAACTACTCTCTATGTTGACGGCGGTTGGATGGCTAGTTAAATTTCAATGTCAAACTCTTAATTTCTACACAAACAAAACAAATATACCACTGATAATGGCTCCAATAATAGCTACAGATAAGCTTTTAGTATTGTGGTATTTTTCTTTTTTGAGGATGCGATAACCCACATAAAGAAAAGCACCAGCTGAAACCGCTCCTAAAATTGTGGCAATTTCTCCAACCTCTTGTAGAAAAATATACGTACCAAAAAAACTCACAAAAAGTACGATGTAGCCAACAAAGGGAACCCAGATGCTGGTGGATTTTTTGGAACCGGCACCTCTAAGTATTGCAAACGCGGCAAAAAATTCTGGAAGCAGGTGTAAAATCATACCTCCAGCTAAAACTAACCCGAATGTCTGAGATATACCAAAAGCTAGTCCTGTCACCAAACCTTCGACTAAAGAGTGCAACCATAAAGCTGTAGCTGTCAAAGTTGGCGTTTCCGGATTTTCCATTTTGTGTAAAACTTTCTTTTGCGTCCACCAGAAAAATATTCCTAATGTAATCCAAATAAAAGCAAAATAACCCAAATCTTCAAAAGCATGCGGAAAACCATCAAATATTGCGACCCCTATAAATATACCTGCTGATAGTGGGGTAAGTAATTGTTTTATTTTTTTGTTCATTCTTATTTAATTTTGTCTCAAATATTTTTTTATCCGCTTTCTACCTCTATGTAAATGAAGCTTTACCGCATTCTCTGATTTTTGCACAATCGTAGCAATCTCGCGAACCAACAGCTGATCAAAGTATTTCATTTTTATAATCTTCTCTTGGGTATCCGTCAAATTTTCCTTAATTGCTTCTTTTAATTTTTGATTGATAAAAGGATCATCATAATCCTGCAAGCATGAAAAAAGATATTGAGGTAAATTATCTATGTTGACATCCGATTTCTTATCCTTATTTCGATAATGATTTACTAACAAATTATGGGCGACCCGCATTAGATAAGTTTTATAAGAAGCATTGGTGATAGTAAAATTATCCAAATATCTAAAAGCCTTTAAAAAAGTATCTTGGGTCAACTCTTCCGCCGTATTCTGATCCGTACGATGGAAAAAATAATTATATACATCCTCCTTGTACTTTTTATACAATAGTTGAAATTTCTCAGGGTCCTCCTTCGCCTGTTGGATTAGTTCTTTGTCTTTCTTCCTATTTTTAAATCTTGTTCTGATAGGTTTAATCAAATACTCATCCAGCAGATCGGTAAATTTACTGCTTTGGTCAAATTCTAAATCATCTTCTCCAATCAACCACTTTGTAATAAAATCAGGTAACTTTTCCTGATGCTCAAGTTGATTTGAAAATAAATAATCAAAATTATACTTAAATTCACTTTTAATATTCGAGCCCACAGATATTTCCACAAAATATTTTATAGAGTCATACTTATCTAAAATCGGGGCAAAAAACATTTCTTGTTTAAAATCTTCTCCAGACTTAGTGGTGTTTGTAATTGTGGCAGAAAAAGGTTCTTTCTTAGTCTTTATTGTAGACCACATATGTTGATAGAATTCACTACTCATATTTCCACCCCATAAATCCCCAGGTTTCTTACCGATTATCTCTGCTATAGAAAAACCGGTTTTTTTACTTACCTGCTTATTTGCATATCTAGCTATTCCATGTATATCAGTAATCAAAAAAGGGGTTTTTGCTGAATCAACTTTATTTTTTAAAACAGTATTGGATTTCATTCGGTTTCTCTTTTATTAGATTTTTATATTATCAGAAATAATTACAAGAGTCTAAAAAATTATATAAACAATTATTAAATTCAAAATAATTAATATTTTTTTCTACTGTCCTATTTGTCCCATTTTTTTGTTACAATACCTATGATTACGAGGGGTTAATTCAGACAAAAATAAGCACCTTCGAATTATACTCCAACTACCTTAGGGTCATTTGCTAAATCTTCATCCGAAATGGAAAATCTAATTAGGTCTATATCTCTTGGTTCTGCTTCAGCATCTACTCCTAGTTCCTAAGCAATAGTGCTCTAACAGCCCCTCCAGAATATCCATACTCTCCAGGTAACCTAAACCGTCTTCTGGTAGGCTTCCGGGTATTCTTTTTTAAACAGCTTCGCAATTTTAAGTTGCAGGGAGTTAGGTTGTTCAAATTCTCGTGTCTCTTTTTTATTTATCTACTCTAAATCTTCCATATTTTTTAATATTCTAAATAGACCTAATTCACCTCAAATTTTAAGGAGTCAAATAATTTGTATAAGTAATTAATCTTTTTCCTTTGCTGTTCTATATTTTTAACATCAGATGCTGTAATATCTGCTGTAACCGTACCGATAATCCTTTCCATTAAACTAGCTCTCATTAAAGTATCAAAATTATCTATATCCATTTCTGAAGTAACTATTTCTTTCACTATCACTCAAAGGAGACTCAAAAGGTTCCGCATCTTCAGGCAAAAGTTCCATTATAAGCCAGTACTTATTTGGGCTTATTATCTCATAATCATATACATCAGGAGACGATATAATATTACTTTCATTCTTTTGGTTGAATCGCTTTAACGCTTCTGGCTC
Source organism: Candidatus Magasanikiibacteriota bacterium (assembly GCA_042218065.1). Classification (GTDB taxonomy): domain Bacteria; phylum Patescibacteriota; class Patescibacteriia; order Magasanikbacterales; family UBA922; genus JBDGRJ01. Next base: position 15,802 of record JBDGRL010000094.1, read on the forward strand.
ATCGGAAAAACGTGGATCATCATACAATTTCAGTACTGCATTTTTATCTTTATACTGACCCTTAAAAACTATATTTCGTGCCTTATCCTCCTCATAGTACTTACCTATAGAAATGTTAGCTTCTATATTAAAATCTTTCTTATCTGCAACATCGCGACCCTATTGTGATATTTCTTCTGGTGATTTCATTTTATAGGTTATTTATAAGTAAAATTAAGAATTTCACGAAATTGTTTTAGCTTAATTTTTATTATAAAATAATTAACTTTATTTAAAAAGAAAAAGGCTTTTTCCTAGATTAAACTAAACCTCTTCTTTGCTATAACTCAACCATAACAACCAAAAGAAGACTATAGTAAACACCCCATTCAAAACAGCCTTAAAGTTTAGCTTTATCCTCTTCTCTACTATGGTTGCTTTTGCAGTCGGTATCAGATTAAACAAATCAAAGCCAAAATGAACTACCACACCGGTAACAACTGCGGCAATGAAGATGGTCAAAGATAAAATAACAGCGAAAGTTTTTCCGTAGTATTTTCTGTAGGCATCTACTATCGGAGGCACAATAAGGTCGGCATAAATGTAGCTGAGCACACTACCGAAAGGCAGACCGTTGTTCCATAAGATAGCAGCAAAGGGAACATTCCCTACTGAACAAACAAAAGTAATAACTCCCACAACCGCACCTACCGCTGAAGTCCACACTATATACAAAGGAACACCCAACACAGCTTCTCCGCTAAACAACGACAACCATACTTGAGTGGGAACAAAAGCTCCTATAATACCGGCCAAGATAAACCCGATAATTATATCTTCATACAACATACTCCACTCTTTTAGCTGTTGTTTGGCCAGCCGTATCCATCCTGCTTTGGTAGTAAGATTATCCTTAATGCTTCTATATTCTTTACTCTCCTTCTCTGGTTCAAAACTGTCCCTACACTGCTTAGAGCAGAAATAATAAGTTTCGCCATCAACATCGATCTTATACTCCGCACCTGTTGGCTGTACCTCCATCCCACACACCGGATCCTTTGCTTTTTTACCCCCAAGTGCATTCTCTCGGGCCTGCTCGATATATTTGTCAGGAATAAATAATCTAAAGGCAGCCGCCATTAAAATGATAAGTATAGCTCCGCCAATAAAATCAGCTAATACAAACTGCCAGCCAAGCAACACCCACATCACTAGCCCGATCTCAATAACCAAGTTGGTCGCGGCAAACATAAAAGCACCCAAAGATGCAGCGGCTGAAGCCCCTTTTTTGAATAGATTTTTAGCAGCAGCAATTGCACTAAACGAGCAAGAGGAGGAGACGAAACCAAAAAAAGAAGCAACCCCCAGCTCTTTTGGTCCCGCCCCCTTGAGGTGCTCTACTATCCTCTCTTTTGGAACCCAAGCTTCCACGGCTCCGGCAATAGTAAAGCCGAGCACGAGAGCCCACCATGTCTCCCAGGCCATTATCAAAGTCAGCCTGCCTGCTTCTAAGCTCTTATCTA
>JBDGRL010000095.1:0-3061 GCA_042218065.1 Candidatus Magasanikiibacteriota bacterium
CAACTTACGATTTCAGGGGTCCGATGCAGGTCCGAGATGACCTCATCAGCCCCTTCGAACTCCTGATCCGGCAACTGCGGATCGTTGAAAGCAATGGCGAGCCCACAATTGGACTCTTCCGCCGCTTTCATGTCGCTATCGCCGTCACCGACGAAAGCGATTTCCTTGGGAGAAACTCCCTCTTCACAGATGTGATCGATGTGAGGCACTCCCTTGTGGAAGCCCTCGTCATCGATCTGACCCAGGACATGCTCGAAGCGGGGGTGCAGATCAAAGCGTCCGACACGCTCCTGCAAGTCCTCATGAGGAACCGAGGAGCTGACGAACATTTCCAAGCCCCTCTGCTCGAGTTCTTCCAGCACCTCTCGAGCACCGGGTTGAAGCGGAGCTTTTTGAGTTCTCTCAGCTGCAAGCTCCGAGAATTTTTCACTCCAAGCTTCCTCGTTCTCGACATGTTCGAGATCGAGAAGTTTCTCAGCCTCCCGAAGCTGGTAGAACCGAGATGCACCTCGGGTTTCTAGGTAACGCCTTTCTACATCTTTTTGAACTTCTTCCAATTCTTGGTGAAAATATATACAAGCAAGAGCGAACGCAGTCGCCTTGGCCTGCATTGTTTTTACGAGAGTTCCGTCCCAGTCAAAACCGACGGTTGAGATAGACATGATGATTTCTCTCTAAGTTGAGTAACGAATCGCGCGATAGCGGCACTCTAGAGGCAAAACCTCCATAGTGCCGCTATCGACGCTATCGAGCTTGTCTGACCTACAAAATCTCCTTGTTAAAGATCGTCATTAAAAGATAACAGAATATCTTTTTTTAGTCAACAGCATTTTCCTTTCTCTAGAAATCTAACTAGAAATTAAGCTCAGATCTTTTTTCTTTCTCAAAAAACCAACTTAAAAACATAATATGAAAAGAGAAAATAATTGCATTTACCGCTAAAGGAAGGGCCGCACTAGTTCCTATCAATATCGCTGTGAAAGCTATAGCAGCACCACCATTTTTAAAAGTAGAAAAAAGCGTAGCCACAACACTAAATTCTCTACTGAAGTATTTTTTCAGGGTAAAAAATACACCTGTGCCAATTATAAATCTTATAAAAATAATAATCCCAGCAATCAAAAGAATATTGGCAGGATTAGAGATTAGAACTTCTTTATTTAGACCAATTATAGTGAAATTTACTAAACCTAGGCATATATTTATGACCCCTTTCGAAGCTACCTCCGGGATTTTATCTTCTTTTTTTCTAACTAATCTAGAAACCATTAAAGGCAAAAGGATCATATAAACCAAAGGTTCTACTATTTTCATCAAAGAAATTGAATCTCCAAGCATAAACCAAATAATTAAAGGGATCAATAATAAAGACAAAATATAAGAGGCAGTTTCAGCTAAAAAACTGGTCTGAATATCTCCATCAAATAAATAGGTTAAGCTTATAACAGCAACAGCAGGAGGCATAGCCGCATAAATATAAAATGCTTGTTGATACTCAATCTTTGATAAAAATAATTTAGGCAAGATTATAAAAAGGGCTGCTTGGAAAATGTAAACTAAAAATAATAGGAGTGCTACAGACTTGCCATAACCTTTTTCGTACTTAAATTCAAAATTCTTCAGTGAAAAAACCATAGCTAATGCTAACGCCGGAACAATAATTGCTTGTGTAGAACTGGCAAAAGTAGGAAATAAAAAAGCTAATAATATAGCAAGACCAAATATATATTTAGAATCAGAAATAAACTTTTTTAAGTATTGCATAATTGCTTAAAATGAATGTGCCAGGCCGAGGTCGACCTGGCAGTTTGTGTTTTACTTCTCGGAAAGTGCCTTAAAATACAATCTATGGCACTCCCGAGAAAAACTCCTATTATCTTCTCCTTTCCTGTAGTGCTCTAAAAAATCTTCGAACACATTGACGTAATGAGCATCCATCCGTTCATATTTGTCAAACTCTTTCAGGGTAAAGGTAGAAGTTTTGAAAGGTTTCAATTCGACCATCTGCCCAGAATTATCGAGGACAACTTCTGCTCCCGAATCATAAGTTAACCGAATTGTCTTTCGGTTCAAATTTCTCCGCCAATCAGTGTCAAGGATTACTTCACATTGATCACCGTTCTGATCTTTCCCCCGAAGCCATACAGTTCCTTTGATTTCTTCAACATTTTCATAGTCATGATCGGTAACGAAACGAGTATCTTGTATTTGCAGATTCGAAAGAAACCGCAAAATATAGGAGAACTGATTGATTCCACTGTCGATGAAGCTGCCTTCCAGAGTTCGAGCACTCTGTGTGGCTTCACCATCTTGGAGATACGGATCATAGAACCCGGCCTGAACTCGGGTTAGATTACCCAAATTATACTTCTTCTCTACTTTTTCTCCGTTCTTCAACCACCATAACAGCTCCTCAGTAAAAGCATGGTGGAAGAGAGAATATGCTATGACTCCCTCATTGTCAGCTTTTTTGAGCAAATTGCCCAAATCACTCATACTTTTTGCTACTGGTTTCTCAACCAAAGCATGTCGACCGGACTCAACTACTTTTTCTGCTACTGGAACATGTTGAGGATTTGGGGTGGCTATTAAAACAGCCTCTGCTTCTGTATTTTGCAGCATAGCACCAACATCTTCAAAACTGGGTATATCGAACTCTTCCAGTTTTTCAGGGTTGTTGTCACATACTGCTACCAGCTCAACTCCATCGACTTCTTCGAGGGCTCTTTGGTGATGGTTAGCAACATGACCAAGTCCAACTATTGCAATTTTCATAATAAGACCCTTGCTTTAAATTAAACTAATGAACGGTGACGCAAATGAAACTTAACAAAATAAGATTTTTATGTCAATTATAGTAAAATGAGGTTACAAATACCGCCCTAAAAATTCTCCTTCAATTCATCTAATCGTTCTATCAACATATCAGGATTTTCTTTTTTAATAGCCTCTCTTGCGCTTATTACATTTATACCCTTCCCGGCTAGAAAGTCTCTGATCTCTTCATCCAAACTTTCAAAACTTATCCTCGGGTCTGCTTTTCCTACACTATATGCTCCAG
>JBDGRL010000096.1:0-1555 GCA_042218065.1 Candidatus Magasanikiibacteriota bacterium
TGAAAAATCTTATTTTAGGTCAGGGAATGGTGTTTGAAGTTTCAGGGCCGGTAGGGATAGCTTCGGTTATCGGTAACAGCTTGCGTCTCGGATTTAGCTACTTGTTGAACGTCACAGCTATGATCTCACTCAGCCTAGCAGTGATAAATATACTACCTATACCCGCTTTAGACGGAGGGAGAATATTCTTTGTTGCTATGGAGAAGTTGTTGGGTCGTAGAGTGCCGGATAAATGGGAGCAGCTTGCCCATACGGCGGGTTTTGTGTTGCTTATGGGGTTGATTATTGTGGTTACTTATCGTGATATTGTGAGAGTTTTTTAAGCCGAAGCATTGATAATTTTAGTTTGGTAATTCGTTCGTTAAATTTTTAACTTAAACTCGCTTCTGTTCTAAAACTCACTCGCTGTGCTCGTTCAAACATTAGAACAGATAGGAACGCTCATTTAAGTTAAAAATTTCGGGCACTCACTCATTAATAACGAAAATTATCAATGCTTCAATATATAAAAATTAAGATATAAAAAATGCAGAAATTCGAGTCAATCAAAACTGAGTTTAATGAGGATATAGAGCAAGTCGATAGTTTTGATGGTCTTGAGGGGCTGGAGCAAAAGTACTTTGGCAGGAAGGGTGGTATTTTTACTGAAGCTATGAAACAAATAAAAGAGCTTTCTGATGAAAAAAAGGCTGAGTTTGGGAAAGCGGGCAATGAAACTAAGCAGTTTTTAAAACAAAAAATAGAACAAAAAAGAGAACAGCTAGAACAAGAAAGGTTGAATAACTTGGATACTAAAGAAGCTATAGATGTGACGAGACCGCCGTTGAAAGAAAAAAGAGAAGGTCACACCCATCCGATTTCAAAAGTAATGGACAAGATGCAGGAGGTCGCCAGATCGATGGGCTTTATTATTGAAGATGGACCCGAGCTGGAGAGTAAATATTTCAACTTCGATGCACTGAATATACCTCCGACTCACCCAGCTAGAGAAGCCCAAGATACCTTCTATATCGAAGATCAGGAGGATTGGTGCATGCGCTCGCACGTCTCGAATTTGCAGGCCAGGATTATGAATGAGCATGGACTGCCGCTTCGTGCTGCTTATCAGGGCAGGTGCTTTCGTAATGAAGCAGTGGACGCCAGCCACGAGCATACCTTTTATCAATTTGAAGGTTTATTGGTGGATGAAAATATCAGCATCGGTCACTGCATCGGGGTGATTGAGGAGCTTTTGAATGGGTTGTTTGAAAAAGATATAGAAGTGCGGGTCCGACCTGGCTACTTTCCCTTTACTGAGCCGAGTTTTGAGATGGATATGTCCTGTATTTTATGCGGTCAAGAGGGGTGTTCCGTATGTGATCAGATCGGATGGATAGAGATGCTTGGAGCAGGATTGGTGCATCCGAATGTAATTGAAAAGGCAGGCCACGATCCCGAAAAATGGAGCGGACTGGCTTTTGGTATGGGGCTGGATCGGCTGGTGATGGTGAAATATGGTATAGAGGATATTAGGCACTTTCAGTCCGGTGATTTAAGGTTTTTAAAACAGTTTTAA
>JBDGRL010000096.1:1655-4018 GCA_042218065.1 Candidatus Magasanikiibacteriota bacterium
AAAAACTTACTTTGTCCACTGTGGAGATAGAAGACTATCAAAATCAGTCGAAAAAGCTGGAGAAGATGGTTGTTGGAAAGATAAAAGAAATCAAAGATCACCCCAATGCTGATAATCTAGAAATTTGTATGACTGACACAGGAGATGAAGCGGTGCAGATTATTTGTGGCGGCTCTAATATTGAAAAAGATCTGAAGGTTGCTGTAGCTAAAGTAGGGGCAAAGGTACGCTGGCACGGAGAGGGTGATCTGGTTGAGCTAGAAGAGACAGAGATTCGTGGAGAAAAGTCAAAAGGTATGATAGCAGCAGCAAATGAGATCGGCCTGGAAGATAGGTTTCCGATGGAGGACGAGAAGGAAATTTTGGATTTGTCCAGCATAGAAGCTGAGGTGGGTACACCTTTAGCTGAGGCTTTAAACCAAGATGATATAATATTTGAGATTGACAATAAGTCTATGACCCAAAGACCGGATCTGTGGGGTCACTATGGTCTGGCTAGAGAACTATCGGTTATCTTTGATAATGAACTGGAGGAGTACAACTTAAACTCTATTGAGTCTGATAATCAAAGTGATATTGAAGTACAGGTGAAAGACTCGGATCTGTGCCCAAGATATATGGCGCTAGAAGTTTCTGGAGTAGAAGTAGAAGAGTCACCCCAGTGGCTGCAGGATAGACTAAGGGCGGTAGATATCGATCCGGTGAACAATATAGTGGATATTACCAACTACGTTATGATGGAGCTGGGGCAGCCGATGCATGCCTTTGATAAGGAAAAAATAAGCTCGGATAAAATTTGTGTACGAACCGCAAAAGAGGGTGAGTCCATAAAAGCACTGGATCAAAAAGAGTATGAACTAAAAGAGGAGGATCTCGTAATAGCAGATAGTGACAAGCCGATAGCTTTAGCCGGGATTATAGGAGCAGAGAACAGTGAAGTGGATTCTGAAACTCGAGAGGTGGTATTCGAGTCTGCCAACTTTGAGCGGACGAGGATTCGCAGAAGCTCGATGAGGCTCGGAGTCCGGACTGACTCGTCGGCCCGCTTTGAGAAGGGTCTAGACCCAACTCAAACGGTGCTAGCCCTCAAAAGAGCGGTAGAGCTGCTCCAAGAGGTGTGTCCTCAGGCCGAGATAAGCTCGGAAGTGATAGACAGATCTGACTTTCAGCTGGATCAAGGCCCGATCGAGATCAGTCTTGGTTACATTCAAGCTAAAACAGGGGTGGATATAGACCCCGGACAAGTAGAAAATATACTAACAGAGCTGGGTTTTGAAGTAGAGAAGAGTGGTGGTGCTTTTTCAGTCCGGGTGCCTACCTGGAGAGCTACTGTGGATATTAACTCAAAAGAGGATTTGATCGAGGAAATTGCCCGCATTTACGGATATAATGAGATCGAACCCGAGCTTCCCAGACTCTCCATAGATTCTCCTTATATTGACCCTACTACTAGCCTTAAGGGTCGAATACGAAATATACTCAACAACAGAGCCGGCTTAACTGAGACAAAAAATTACTCTTTTGTTTCTGCTGAGGCGATTAAAAACTTAGACAAAGACCCACAAAATTATATAAAACTAAAAAACCCTATAGCCAAGGATAAACCTTATCTTAGAGAAAACTTATTTACAAATGTACTTGAAAATATAGAAGAGAATCTGGATAGATTTGATGAAGTGGCATTATTTGAGTTAGGGAAGACTTTTGATTTAGAAAAAGATGGTCCTAGTCTGACCCTGGACCCAAAAGAGAGTCTGTCAAAACAAGAAGAAAAACTTACTATATGCTACTCGAGCAAAGAGGACGAAAAACCCTTTTTCTCTGTAAAATCTGCATTTGAGGATTTACTTGAAGGGTTAAATATCAGCTGTAAATATAAAAAAGAAAACCCTGATTGGAATATTTTCCACCCCGGAAGATTTGCAAGGGTGATATCCGATGAAGAATTCGGCTTTATATCAGAAATACACCCAAAAACTGCTGATGAGTTTGATATAGAAGAAAGGGTCGGATTTTTAGAAGTATCAGTAGAAAAACTGAAAGAGGTAAACAAAGAAGATATTTACGATCCGGTTCCTGAATACCCGGCTGTAGAACGTGATCTTGCTTTTATTGTCGGGGAAGAGATCGAACACCAAAGTATTGTAAATACTATAAAAAACACAAATGATTTGATTGAGTCAGTAGAGCTGTTTGATATCTATAAAGGTGAGAATATAGAAGAAGGAAAAAAGAATTTGGCTTATCATATCTATTACCGAAGCCCTGAAAGAACTTTAAATTCAAAAGAAGTAGACGAGATCCATTCTCAGGTCGAATCTAATTTATCTGATGAATTTAATGCTGATATAAGAGAAGAATAA
>JBDGRL010000097.1:0-2761 GCA_042218065.1 Candidatus Magasanikiibacteriota bacterium
CTGTTCGACCCAGTTCACTTGATTTAAAGAACATCATAGAAACATAACAAAAATAACTTTTTTCGTCAAATAAAAAACCACCGAGCCGAATTCAATACCAATCGCAACACTTATGCTAAGATACATTTTTTCATTCTTAACATAAGTGTACTATGCCCACTTCACACTTAGAGACAACAAGGAGGAACAATAAGCAAGCACGTGTATTAGAAACTAAAAACTATTTAACTTTCTATGAAATAGAGATAATAGAAGTAAGAATAAGAGCTGGTTGGAGCATGAGGAGGATTGCTGATTACTTGTATAGGCTGGCAAGTACTATATGTGGAGAAGTAAATAGAAATAGTAACAAACACGACTTCTACACGGCAAAAGAAACTCAACGGATGTATGAAGACAGAAAGAACAAATAAAGTGTTGGTTAAATGCTTGAATTGAAGTTTATTACTAATAAAACAAATAAAAAAATCCACTGAAGTCAAGTTATAAACTTGACTTCAGTGGGGCACCCCCCTTTTTCTGTTTTTACTATTGCATATTCAAAAACTCTAAAAGTGTTGAAAAACCCAAGTTCGCAGCCAACTCCCCTTTTCTAGGGTCCCGATAAACATAGTCTCCCCTTAACTCCGGAAACTCTTCCAAAAAATTAACATGCACACGGTAATATTCACAATTCCTCTCATATTCCATACAATGATGGTTCTCGGTATAAGTAAGGCCGGATAGATCAAATTCTGCGCCAGTCTCTTCTGCCAATATTCTTTCCTGTGCTTTACCTTCTATCGCGCTTACGGTTGTAGAACGAGTTAAATCACCACAGTCTTCAAAAGTGATAGGTCCACTAGGAAATTCAATCTTGTTCATTTTTATCAAGACCCCCGCTGGAGTAACTACCACAGGAACAACATTGATAAACCTTGGCCTTGAGGGGAGACCAAAATCTCCTCGCCAATTATTAATTTTAGAACAGTATTCTTCAAAAGAAAGCACTTCTCTGAAATTCCCTTTTTCAGCGTTTTGTAAAATAGACTCCCTCCATTTCTCAGTGGTAAATCCCATCTCAGCAACTGCACGATGTTTTTCTGTGTCCCCAAAAAAGACCGGTAGTTCAACATCACCTTCATTAACTGGCTTGGCCCCATCTTTAGCCATTCTCTTCCATATTTTGGTTTGTCCATCGATAATTAATTCATCCCTCATATCTTCAATCACCTTGGTCGAATCCAAGGTGCTAGAAGATTCTGAAAAACCTCTTAAATTACCGAACATAGCTTACCTCCTCAGGGCTAGTTTCAAATAGTGACCCAGGAAGAGTTCTCCACTTCTAGTACAACGTGAACCGGGTCAAGCAATGGAAAATAAGCAATAATCCACTGTTCGACCCAGTCCACTTGATTTAAAGAACATCATAGGAGCATAACAAAAATAACTTTTTTTGTAAAATAGAAAATAATCTATAAAATAAAAAACCACCGACCCAAACAAACTTAACACTGTCTAGGTCGATGGCTCGCTTGTTGTCCTCCTACTTTATTCAGGCGGGGAACTCTTCATCTCTTTCAATCTCGGAGTCCAGTGTAAGGGTTTTCATGTAGTCGAGAAGAGCTTTTTCTAGCTCCTCTCTTTTCTCCCTCACTTTACCCCGATTCAGGAACGCTTCCGCCAGTTGCGGATCTTTCTCGATAGTTTCATTGAACTTGCTAATCGCCTTCTCGTAGTCACCCTGTTTCATCCTCACTACTCCAATTGCACACAGAAAGTCAGCATCTAAACGAGAGGGCGACTTAAAATCAGCGATAGCTTCTTCATATTTACCGAGTCTAGCTCTGGCAATCCCCCGTGAATAGTGCTCTTTCTTAGGCCATCTTTTTAGATCTATTGCTTTAGTAAGATCAGCCTCTGCCTCTTTGAAACGTCCAAGCGACATCTTCGACTCTGCCCGGAAAGCCCAGTAATCTCCTTTTTCTGGATCCAGCTCGATCGCTGCTGAGAAATCGGAAGTTGCACCTTCTAAGTCTCCCTTCTCATACTTCAGGGTACCTCGGTTCGAAAGTGCTTGAGTCTTATTATCAGTCTCATTCCCAACCTCAATTACACGGGTATAATCGGCGATTGCTCCTTCCTTATCACCTTGCTGGCTTTTCGTGATAGCTCGAGCCAGGTACGCCTCTTCACATTGAGGATCTTTCTCAATTGCCTTGGAGAATTCCTCAATTGCCTTTTTGTCATCATACTCATCTTGGGCTCGGTAAATAAGCCCGATATAGTAGTGTGCCGCTACCATTTCTGGATCATTCTCCAGGGCTTTTCGAAAATCGTAAATTGCTGCTGATGCACGTCCAACATCTGATTGCAACTCACCCCTTTTAAAGTACTCAGCTGCACTATCAGGATTCATCGCTTCGATTTGCCCTTTTTTCAAAATTTCAACCGCCTCAAATCGATCCGGGGGGCTTTGTTTTTTATTCTTATCAGTGCCCCTATGAGAGGTACCCGATTGCCTGAAGGATCCTACAGATACTGAATCCTCGTCTTGGTTACCCGTAACACTATTCCTCGATTCTTCTGAATTGCTTGGTTTTTCTGAAACTTTTTCCCTAGTAACATCGGGAAGATCCAAGTCTTGATCTTGACGATAGATAGCCGCTGAAGGTACGACAGTCATTCTCTTCTCCGTTTCTGGTTTCGACTGGTGCGCTAACCCAAAAAGCGCAAACGAGGTTTGTCCACGCCTGATATAACGTGAACTGGGTCAAACAAT
>JBDGRL010000098.1:0-6382 GCA_042218065.1 Candidatus Magasanikiibacteriota bacterium
CTGGAAAATATTAGAGAATGAACTTTTGTAAAGTTTATAAGACTTAAGGTAAAGTCTTCATTACATGAAGCGGGTTTCCTGGAGGCAGAATCTCTTGTACTCTGTAGCTGCTTTGGGAGGATCTCTGGCGGGAAGCAGATTTCTCCTCGCGGATTCCAATCCGACTGCAGGAATAGTCATCGGTGCGATCCTGGGGGCAAATTTAGCTGGTTACTCGCAGCAAAAACGTAAAGGAGACTCTATTTTAGATGAACTAAACCAAAAAATGATAGATACTTCAATGATACACGGGTTTGTAGCCTACTCCGGACTAATAGGCTACCAGGCAGTAAGTGGTACGTTTCTGACACCTGCAGAGGAGATAATCGCAGCTACTACAGTAATGATAGTCTCACTAATTTTACAGGCCTTCATGCTCTCCGATAAATTAGGTGGGATAGAGCCATGAGAGAGAAACTGGTTTCCGCACGAATGAATGCTTTATGGTTCAGTTATGTATCAATTTTCCTTTTCTCGCTCCTGCCGAACTGGGGAATATATCTGGGCTTTGTAGAGATAATTGGGATCTCCGCAGGCCTGACTGTACTACTGAACCTTTGGAACTGTTATAGGGATAAAGATCTGTTTGATGAGAGAAAGATCGATGTTGCCACAAACGGAATGGCCTGGGCTTTTGTGGTACTGAGTTTTGGGTTAATAACTTCTGTCACCCTGGAACATAAGGTTACCAAAATCGGAATCAGGGAAACTGCATCAATGGGGCTTTGGATCTGGCTGATGTACTTCTTTATTGAGAACCTCCGCCAAAAGTACTGGGGAGATTTCTGGTGAGCAATCCAAAGAACTCGGGCCTGTTAAAGGGTTTATCTAACGGGTAGGAATCATGTTTAATTTCAAGGAAAAATGGGCTTCCGTAAAGTCAAACGGAATGATAGCAGCGACTTTTCTAATGTTAGCCGGCTCATTTTTTGGTATTTTTGGTGTTGCGTTTATTGGCGGAGCGTTGGAACACCTCTTTCAGAATCTTCTGCCTATAAAATGGCTGAATACGATTTCAGCTCGCGGAATACAGCTTGGATTTGCTCTCTTTTCTTTCTCCTATGTCTGCCGCTGTAGTGGGAGAGAAGCCTTCTCTTCTGAAAATTTGAGGGCTTGGGCACATAAGAGCTTGAATATAACCGATTTTGTATGGGTTGTAGCTGGTTTTTTGATGATGGGTGCATCTGGTTTTCTATTTCAGGAAGTTTCAGGTTTCCTAAATCTGTCTGATCCTTCAGTTGGTGCCGGGTCGGTCAGTAATCAGCTTGAAGCGACTCTTACAATGGCGGGAGCCTCATCTTTCCTGGTAGCTTTCATTATACCGGCCCTGATGGAGGAATCGTTTTACAGAGGAGTGGTTCAGGAGAGGCTTTCGCAGGACTACGGATCGGTAACTACGATTTTGGGGTCTGCATTTCTATTCGGTCTTAGCCACATGCTCTTCTCAATGCTTTCAGGGAATAGCTTATCGGCGGGAATAGCAGCGCTTCTTAGTACCGGTTTAGGCGGGCTCTTTGGATTCGTAATTCCATACTACAAGACCAGGAACCTGCTAGTTGTGGCGTTGATACATGCGATTGGCTGGACGAGCTTTGAACCAGTACAGATGTTGGTTTCCGCTATCTAGCATATGACCTCAAAGATTCCGTTTAGGCTATATTTAGATAACTCAGAATCATAAACTGTTTAAAATGCCTTAAGGAAGTTGATCTACGTGCCTTTTACTTCTTTCCATGTTGGTGGCTGTTCTTATCGGACTGATTCTGACGAGGTATATTGATCTTTCGACTTTTGTCGCGGCTAACCTTGTAGTTGATATCAGGGCTACAAGAGCCAGAACTCGGAGAGCGGGATTCTTGACTGAAGTATAATTAAATCTCTGAGTTAAGTCTCATATAAATTTTTGAGAGCTTTTCGGTTGCGTTTGACCCAACTATAAAGATTACAACGCCTGCAAAAGTGGCTGCAGCAAATTCAAGTGGTGTATTTATAATATTTCCTCCGATTTTAAGAATTTCTGCTTTATAATAGCCTCCTATTATCGGAGAGGCAATAAGGGTTAAACTAAGCGAGAGATAGGCTGTGATAAACGTGAAGGATGCAATCCCGATCGGAAACTTGGCCAGAGAGATCAGTACAACTTTCCATGACTGTTTATCCTTGTAAAGTTCTTTGCTTGTCTCCAGCAGATCTCCGGCTTTAAGTGAAGGTATTTCGCTCAGTTCAATGCCATTATGTTTTGCCTCCTGTTTTAGGCCTCTTATTTCAAGATTTACGGCTTTCCTGACAATATAAATAGTGGCTGCTCCTGCCAGAAAACCTATCGGAGCCGTGATCAATCCTGCGGTTAGACCTAATGCAGCTGAAAAACCAGTCATAATCGTTATGAAATAAATTAAGCCAAGAATAAATGCGCCTAGCATAACCGCATGACCTCTGAATCTGTTCGGTAGGAATGCTTGACTCAGCTTATCTTTCATGTTTGTCGACACACCCGATAATCACCGTTCCTACTCCTAAATTTTAAGTCTTCAACCTTTTTTGTGATAGCTTGATAGGAAAGTGCATTTTTTATTTTGATTCTTCGATTTTAAGGAAATTATTCATTGGTTTGCGTACCTCAGATAAGATTGTAACGTATAAGAAGGTAAATTAGGATTGGTGCGGCCACGAATGTCGTCAGGAGAATCCCTCCTATGGAATTAAGGAAATCTATCGCTAGTAAATCGCCTAAATAAATTATTGATATAACTAGGATTATCGCTGAAGCCGCCATCTTAATTCTGAAAATGAGGTCTTCAAGTAGTTCTTTCCGATTTTCAGGAGGCATCTGTATCATAATCAAATCTGGTTAAATGCTGATTTTTGTCCACTAAGTAAGACTACTGAAAGTAAAGTTTATAAGACTTAAGGTAAAGTATTCTTTACATGAGAAAAAAGTCCGACAATAGGATTACACAGTTTAAAGACGCTATGCAGCTATCGACTAAAATATGTATGTTCAAAAATTATGGAGGTGTCTGGGTATGAGTTTGAGAGAAAAAATGATACCTGCCCGGATGAACGCCTTGTTGTTCACCTATATAGCATTGGCAATTTTCTCGCTGGCACCTAGATTACAATATAACCCGAGTATTTTGGAGATCATAGTAATCCCGACAGTAACCACAACATTCCTGAACATCTGGAATTGGTATAAGGAAAACGAAATCTTCGACGAGAGAAAGATAGACGTCGCCACAAACGGAATGGCCTGGGCTTATGTAGCAGTAACTTTAACGATGCTTATCCTGGTCGCAATATCACAGAAAGCGACTGTAGACGGAGTTCGAGACATATTGAGTTTAGGTCTGTGGACATGGATGGCATATTACTCCCTTGAAAACCTCTACCATAAGTTTGGGGAGGAAATACTTTGAGCAGTATCAAAGAGTTCATTAACTTTACAAGGCTGGGATCAGCCTCATTTATTCTTCCTTCCTTTGATGTTCATGAAATCGACTTTAACGCCATTTCCCAGGTTTATTACGTAAAGTTCGGCGAATCTAGTAATAAGTGAGGTAATTTATGGAGAACGAGTTAAAAGTTTTCAGAGCTAAGGAGAATATCACTCAGAAAGAACTAGCCACAGAAATGGATGTCTCCAGACAGACAATCAACGCCATAGAAACAGGAAAATACAACCCAAGCCTCGAACTCGCCCTGAAAATGGCAGAATACTTCGAAACTTCAGTCGAAGAAATCTTCAGCCTCGAAAAATGATTATTTGAAGTTCCATTTCATTGAAAAATCTACATCTCGGTTCAAATCCGGGTCCTGCCAATTGCATATCTCCACAATTCTAAGGGATACGGGTAATTTCAGCCACCTTTCTTTCGAAAATTATAGAAGAATAATCAACCGAAACGTTCCTATGAGTTCCACTACTCAAATTCAAAAACCTGAGAGATTTGACTTCAAAAAATCCTTGGAGTTCATCCAGGATTTTACACCTTGTTCTAATGACCATACTGTAATAAATAAAGAAAACATATTAACCGGCGGATGCTTGAAGCAAAAGGCTTTCTGGGCCGAGATAACTGAATCATCAGACACGTTGGATATTGAGTATGGTTGGATTGATGAGAAAGGTAAAGAGAAAGAAGTGGAAAAATTTGTCAGGCAGTTTTTATCTATTGGAGATGACCTAAAGTCTTTCTACAGAACCGGGGAAAATGATGAAGATTTCAGTCCGGTTCTTAACCAGCTTGAAGGCTACAGACAGGTAAGATTTCCCACACCATTCGTCGCGGCTTGCTGGGCGGCTCTTTCACAGAGAACACCGATTAACATGGCAAGAAGCCAGAAAAAAGAAATATCTGAGGAAATAGGTGAAAAATTTAGCAAAAAAGAGAATAAAATATCTATATTTCCAAGCCCAGAAAGAATGGAAGACAATCTTGACAAAATTGAGAAAATGAAGTTAAGAGATAGAAAAGTAAAGACAATAAAGGAAGCTACAGAGACTTTTAGAAATGAGAACCTAGAAAAACTTGGGACAAAAGCACTTGTCAATCGATTAGAAGATGTGTGGGGATTCGGCGAATGGTCCTCAGAATTTATAGCTATTCGAGGTTTTGGAAGAACGAACCTAATTCCTTCCAAAGAAGAAAGATTGAAACAAGCAGTAGCCGAATTATATGACCTCGAAATAGATACTGCTTCCAAAAAACAAATGGAAAAGTTGTCAGAAAAATATAGTGAGAACCAAGGATACTGGGCACACTACATCAGAGTATGGAAATATAGAAAGAACCAATAAATCGGGTCCTGCCAAAATATTTCAGCTAGCTCGTTAGTTTTCTACCGTTTGAATATGCTCTAAGCCGATTCTTGTTTAAAAAAATGGATTAGAGGCTCTTAAGATGAGTGTGTTTGAATCCTTCCTTCTTTTTGAGCCCATATCCCAAAATTCTATCTCCGGCTATGTGAGATATCCAGATTAGACTTATTTCATGCAGCAGTGTATTATTTGAGATGATTCCATATGAAAGTAGGATTGCAGGCAACAGATAGTTGTGGAAAATATTGTAGAGTAGAGCCCCCAGTTCTTCATCTTTCAGATAGCCTGCCATAGAAATATCTGGAAGCAGTATCAGAACTAGGAAAATAAGTCCTGAACCGTTCAATATACTGAAATAGCTGAAAAGTGAAAGAGCTAAAACAGCAATTGATTCAGTTCTCTCGAAGAACTTCCAGTCAAGGTTCATAAGTGATACTTTCCTGTCAAGCGTAAAGAAAACCCATGGTTCAAATCCGGGTCCTGTCGAGTCACTCTACAAGCTCTTCGGCTTTTTCCTGTATTCCGTGTCTGCCGATTCCGCACTGGTGGAGGAGTTCCTGCTTTTCGCCGGAGTGTGGGATGTCTCCGACTGCGAGTGTCCTGATGTTGACTCCACATTCTTCGAGCTGTTTGTGCAGCATCTCTCCGATACCGCCCTCGCAGTAGTGGTCCTCTGAAACTACCAGGTTGCCGCTGTTCTCTTTCAGGAATTCCTCAAACTTTTCTCCGTTGAAGGGCTTGACGCAGTAGATGTCGACGACCGCAGCTTCTATACCTTCTTCTTCCAGGAGTTCCTTCGCCTCAAGTGCCTCGTGTACTGTTATTCCAGCTCCTGCCAGTACCACGTCAGGATTCTCAGGTTTCTCCACTACCTTGAAGTCTCCGACAGGAAACTCTTCGTCGCTGTCGTAGATTACCTCTGTCTCCGGCCTGGTGGTCCTGATGTAGTCGAGATTATCCGATTCGTAAGTTTTCTCGACCAGCTTCCTGGTAGCGTTCCCGTCGCTAGGGTAGAAAACCTGGCTCTCTCTCAGCGCCCTGAAGAGGGCTATATCGCTCAGACCCATCTGGGAGGCACCGTCCTCTCCGATTGAGACCCCTGCGTGGGAGCCCACGAATGTCATGTCTGCCTCGCTCAGGGCCGCCATCCTGATCTGGTCATGCGCCCTTGAAATAAAGGCGGAGAAGGTTGAGGTGAAAGTCTTGAAACCTTTGACTGAGAGCCCCTGGCTCATCCCCACCATGTTCTGCTCAGCGATGAAACACTCGACAAACTGGCCGGGGTTGTCCTCTTTGACGTACTCAGCCCTGGTAGAATTAGAAACCTCCGCATCGACGGCTAGAACTTCGCCTTTTGCGTCGGCGAGATCAGCTAAAGCGTTCCCATAGGCATCACGGGTCGCGAGAACCTCTCCCTTATCGTACTCCTGCCATTCTACCTCTTCATCCCTGAACTCTTCCGCCCTCGATTCTTCTGGCTTTTCAATCTCGACTTCCGGCATCCCGGGATCGGGTAGTTCT